>DATMXV010000403.1:0-7788 GCA_035561335.1 Desulfitobacteriaceae bacterium | reverse complement strand
AGTTTTAAGTCTAATAAAAATAAACCGTATTGACAAGGATTTTTTTATGGACATTGTGGCACATGGTGGCAATGATAAGCTTTGGATTGGTTTTTTATTATTATTTTTTTTATTATAGTTGTTTTAATAAATTTACCAGTTCAATTGCTGTGACTGCAGCATCGAAACCTTTATTTCCGGCTTTGGTTCCGGCGCGTTCAATAGCCTGTTCAATATTATCAGTCGTCAGGACTCCGAAAATGATCGGCACACCGGTTTGTAAGCCGGTATTGGCAATTCCCTTACTCACCTCTGAACTGATATAGTCAAAGTGGGGAGTTGCCCCACGAATAACCGCGCCTAAACATATAACTGCATCATAACGTTTAGATAAAGCCATTTTTTGGGCAACTAAGGGTATTTCAAAAGCGCCCGGTACCCAGACAATTTCCAAATCATCTTCCGAAGCGCCATGCCGGCGTAAAGCATCAAGGGAACCGTCTACTAACTTATTGGTAATAAATTCATTAAATCTTGCTGCTACCAGACCAAATCTTAAACCACTTGCGACTAATTTCCCTTCATATTGTTTCATTAAATTCATCCTTTCTCTTCTTAATTTATTTCTTCTGTCAGGTAATGCCCTAATTTTGTTTTTTTGGTATTCAAATAACGCCTGTTTTCAGGCCGGGGAGTAATTTCAATCGGGATACGTTTGCTGACCCGCAGACCGTAACCTTCCAAACCAACAATTTTACGGGGGTTATTGGTCATTAAATGAACATCCTTAATTCCCAGATCAACAAGGATTTGAGCCCCAACTCCATAGTCACGAAGATCTGCCGGAAATCCTAAAGCAATATTGGCTTCCACTGTATCTTGACCTTGCTCCTGAAGCTTGTAGGCCTTTAATTTATTTATAAGTCCTATCCCGCGGCCCTCCTGGCGCATATAAAGAAGTACCCCACGACCTTTACGTCCTATTTGCTCTAAAGCCGCCATTAATTGGTCCCCGCAATCACAACGGTGAGAATGAAATACATCCCCGGTGAGACACTCTGAATGAACACGAACCAGAACAGGCCGGCCATCGTCGATTCGGCCCATAACAAGAGCTAAATGTTCCTTATCATCCAGGATACTCCGATACCCTTTCGCCTGGAAAATCCCATAATCTGTTGGCAGATTTACACTTACAAGCATTTCAATCAGTTTTTCTTTTTTCCTGCGATAACTAATAAGGTCCTGAATAGTCACAATTTTTAAATTGTGTTTTTGTGCAAATTCAAAAAGTTCCGGGACCCTGGCCATACTGCCGTCTTCATTCATAATCTCACAAAGAACTCCTGCCGGTTGAAGTCCAGCTAATCTGGCTAAATCAACCGCACCCTCGGTATGTCCTGCCCTGACCAGTACCCCGCCTTCCCGCGCTTGCAGCGGAAAAATATGGCCCGGACGACGTAGATTATTAGGTTTACTGACTGGATCAGAGAGAATTTTAACTGTTAAAGCCCGTTCGTAAGCTGATATTCCCGTAGTGCTGGCCTCTCCGTCTACACTCACAGTAAAAGCTGTCCCATGTGGGTCGGTATTTTGGCTGACCATTTGCTCTAATTGTAAAGCTGAAATTCTTTCCTTTGTCATTGGAACGCAAATTAATCCCCGACCATACATTGCCATGAAATTAATAGCTTCAGGTGTGACCTTTTCAGCGGCCATTATTAAATCACCTTCATTTTCCCGGTCCTCGTCATCCACGACTACAACCATTTTACCTTGTCTGATTTCATCCAAAACGGTTTCAATCGAACTAAATTGCATATTTACACTCCTATCTTATAGTCAAATTATTTACTGTTGCAAATAACCTCTCCGGGGTAATCAAAGAAAACCGTGTTGAGCCAAAAAATTCAGGGAAAGGCTTTCTTTCGCTTGCTGTTTGGAATTGCCGAGCAAAGAAGCAACATATTTACCAATCATATCAGTCTCCAGATTTACCATTTCCCCAACTTTTTTCATCCCCAAAGTAGTATGGGTAAATGTATGAGGAATAAGGGAGACGGAGAAGAAGTCTTTATTTGCCTGGATAACAGTTAAAGAAATGCCATCGATAGCAATTGATCCTTTGGGTAAGATAAAAGGTGAAAGGGAAGACGGCATGCCTATTTCGTAGACAGAAGCAATCCCTTGAACTGTTATGCGTTTAATTGTCCCAACACCGTCCACATGTCCGCTCACCAGATGTCCGCCCAGTCTGGAGGAAAGCTGCAATGCCCGTTCCAGATTTACCTTACTACCGGGTTTTAATTGCGCCAGGCTGGTTTTTGCCAGGGTTTCAGCCATGATGTCAACAGTGAATTCCTGGAATCCTAAACGAATAACAGTAAGGCATACTCCGTTAACTGCAATACTGTCTCCTAATTTAGTTTCTTCAAGAACTTTCTCAGCCTGGATGCTTAATTCAGCAGAATCTGTAAGAATTCTAATATTTGTCAGAACGCCAATCTCTTCAATAATTCCAGTAAACATTTCCTTACCTCGCTTATTTTTAGGGAATAACCCGGATATACCTGAAAATAAACTATTTCAGGTAAGCTGATATATGAATATCCCCGGCTGTTAAATCTACCTGAACATTATTCAGCAGTATAGCTTCAGACATTTTGCTAATGTTCAAGCCGGCTAGGGAAGAAGGCCCATTGCCTCCGATCAGTTTAGGAGCAACAATAAAATGAATTTTATCAACCAGTTTAGCTTCAATCATAACTCCCGCCAATTTGCTTCCGCCTTCCAGTAAAACTCCTGTCCAGCCCCGCTTAACTAAATCATGCATAAGTAATTCCAGGGGAACGAAACGTTCTGTCGGGTACTGCCAGACCTCAACTCCCGGCAGGCTGTTTAATTGCACCAATTTACTCTTTGATGCCGCAAAAGTAGTAGCGATGATACAAGGCGCAGATTTGGAAGAGCTAAGGACCCGGGCCGCAACTGAAAGATTCAAATTCCCATCAACAATTAAGCGGACAGGATCGCGACCAGCGGCAAGCCGGCAGTTTAAGGCCGGGTTGTCAGCCTTTACAGTCTCACTTCCCACCATAATAACATCATACCGATTGCGGAGTTGATGAACAAACTCCCGAGATAGCGGATTACTTATCCAACGGGAATCCCCCGTTATGGTTGCTGTCTTGCCATCGAGTGTTTGCGCAGATTTATAAAGGACAAAGGGTAATCCCGAAGTAATTGCTTTAATATACACTTCGTTTAAACGAACGGCTTCTGCCGCGAGAAGGCCTGCATCAACCTCGATCCCGGATTCGCGTAAACGCTGAATACCTTTGCCGGCTACCAGTGGGTTAGGGTCTGTCATTGCCACAACTACGCGCTTTACACCGGCTTTAAGCAAAGCCTCTGTACAAGGCGGGGTCCTGCCATAGTGTGAACAAGGTTCCAGGGTAACGTAAACTGTAGATCCTTTGGCCTTATCAGCGGCTGCAGATAAAGCATTAATTTCAGCATGAGGTAACCCGGCCTGATAATGATAGCCTTCACCAATGACTTGTTCATTATGTGTAATCACACAGCCTACCATGGGGTTAGGACTGGTCCTGCCGGCTGCCAAAGCTGCTAACTGCAAAGCCCTGGCCATATGGGTTTTATCATTTTCCGAAAACAGCAAATTAAACACCTGCGCTTATTTAAGGGATTGGTTAATTGTTTTTATTATAAAATATAAAAAACACCCGGATAGTCCTCAGGGTGCGGCAAAGCAAATGATCCAAATATTTCTTATTCGGTCCAGTTTACTATCCTCTTCCCATCCAGACTATACTGTCGGCCCCGGAATTACACCGGATCTACCAAAAAGGTTCGCGGGCTTTACCGCCGGTAAGGATTTACACCTATCCCCAGAGGACTATATGAAATTTATTCTATCTTACTCTATTCCTTAGGATTGTGCAAGAGTTGTTCCTTCTGCAACAGGCTAAATTCACGTTTCAGTAATCCCATAAGAACAGCATCATGGTATTCTCCCTGAATATAGTACGCTTCCCGCTGCCTGCCTTCAATTTTAAAACCTGCTTTCTCGTAAGCACGTATAGCCCTGACATTGCCATCCCAGGTATCTAAGGATAAGCGATGCAGGTTCCATTGACAGAACAGATATTTAACAAATATTATCAGGGCTTCTGTGCCATAACCCTTACCCCAATATTCCCGGGGCCCAATGTTTACATAAATAACAGCAGACCGTGCCGGAACATTATGGTCACGAAACCCTATGCTGCCGATAACTGCCCTATCTTCGTTTAATATAGCGTAACGATGGCCGCCATCAGGCTGATCAATGAATTTCCGGGCAAGTTCTTCTTTACTTTTTAAAGTATTCAGAGGCCAGGCCCCGCTCGCCCAAAGATTAAATTCCTGGTCATTATACCAATTATAAATATCCTCGATATCCTCTTCTTCAAGAGGGCGTATTCTGATCTTTTTTCCTTGAAGCATTGATAATCCTCCCCATAATATCTCCCAAAACCTATTTGTATTATACAAACAATCCGCTGAAAAGGGGAACAACGTAAGGCTCATAAATAAATCTGAGGAACATAAAGAGAACAATCCCCACCAGCCCGCCGATGATTGAGCCATTGATTCGAATCCATTGCAAGTCATTGCCAGCCTTATCTTCAATAAATTTAATCAAGTCTTCGTTTGTTAATTTTGCCAAAGCATCCCTGGCAATATCTCCAATGAAAGTTTGGTTATATTCAAGCAATTCGGATAAAGCAGTGTGCAGATAACTGTTTATTTTTGCTGAAAGCAAGTTATTATTTCGAAAGAATAACCAGGCAGCTTCCAGGATTTCTTCCAGATAAGCTTTTATTACAGATTTATCATAATCCTCAGTGCCTTCCTGAAGGGCCCTGATTATATTTTCCAAAAGATTATTAAGGGGAATTTTCGCAATAATCTCCGTTTTCCAGGCTTCCAGGGAATCCCGGATAAGAAAATCCTGCTCTAATTCAGAGGCGGTTTGACGTAATATTTCCCGGACAGTATGGCGAAGGGGATGTTCTTTATCCTTTAAACATTTAATTGTGGCAATTAATTGTAATTGCATGGAAGCGGCTGCTTCCTGAAGATTTAAGCCGCCGGTTTTTTCCAGCAAAGCAACAATAAAGTTGTTGATAAAACCCTGACTGACTTTTTCATTTTTTTGATCCTGGAGAAAATTGCAAATGAAAATCCTGGTCTTATCTTGACCGGCAATTTTTTCTAATTTTAAGTTAGCTGTTTCCAGCCAGGAATCCACCTGGCCATTATTTAAGTTATGGAGGATAAAATCTTTAGTAAGAGGGCCTAATTGCACTTTCAACAAATTCCTGCTTAGCAAAGGAGTTAAAAGGACTGCCGCAGTTCTGGGTTTGAAAGAGTTTAACCAATCCACTATACGACGGGTTAGAGCTCTGATTAAATATTGTAACTGTCCGTTTTCTTCAAGCAATTCAAACAGTTTTTTACTAAGATTGATTTGTTCTATTTTAAATCTGATTATATTCGCATTAAGCAAATCATTTTGCACCATATTGGCAACAGAATCAATAACTTTTTCGCGGTTTCTGGGCAGAAGGGCAGTATGATAAGGCCAGTTTAATGGTTTTCTGAATAAAGCCGTAACCGCAAACCAGTCGGCAATCCCGCCAATCAAAGCTGCTTCAAAAACATAATAAGAGAAATTAGCTGCCAATAATTGGGGCCAAAAATGTTTACAAACAGCGGAAACCACAAACATCAAAAAAACCAGGGCTAAAGTTATATTAGCTTTTTGTTTGTAACTCATTGCTGTATTCACCTGCTTCAGGAGATTAAATAAGAGGCTAAATAGATAAGAATACCGGCTAATCCACCAGTAAGGGAACCATTAATCCGGATCATTTGCAAATCATTGCCGGCTTTATCTTCAATTAATTTAATCAGGGTCTCATTACTGAGTTGATCGAGATTATCCCTGACAATTTCACCGATTTTATCATGTTTGTGATCAATCCAAGCAGTGATTTTGGTCTTGACCAGGCTCTCGAAGTATTCCTGTAAAATATTCGTATTTATTAAGGAATAAATTACGCTCTGAACAGACTTTTGAAACCATAAGGTCAGCTCCTGGTTCTTATCCGGAATATCCCCGGGGGATAAGGACAGGTACCTTTTTATCAGGGTGTCAATATTCCGTTTGCAGAACAATCTGTCTTTTGCTGATTCTATCTTTTCCTGAAGAGAAGGATTAGTAAGCAATTCGTCTCGAAAATCTTCTGCATAAGATTTAAACTTAAGACGGATTGCCGGGTCATCTAACAAATTTAGCAGTTTTTCCTGGATAATTCCAGCCATTTCTATAGATGAAGGAAAAAAAGATCCTACTATTTTATGGGCGGAATTATTACCCTCATAATCTTCATAAGCATGTTTAATTAAAAGGATCAGGACCTTTTTCATTTGAGGATGGTTCAGCAAAACTTTTAAAATCTTAACTAAAAAATCGCTTACCGGCTCAAGATAATCTTTATCCAGGGAGAACCTGAGAATCTTTGCCAGGAGCGGGGACAATTTTATCCCATTTACGCCTTCTTCCAGTAACCCGGCCAGGAATTTATTCAGGACCAAGGGGTCGATATTTTCAATAGTATCCTGAAACAAGGCCGTCAGCAACTCTTCCAGTTCTTTTTGGCCTCCGTGTAAAATCAAATATTCTTTTATTATTTCAGCCGGATTATATTGATTTAATTTAATTTTAAGGTTCTCCTTATGAAGTAATTCATTTTGAACCATTTCTACCAAGGAATTAAATATCCTTTGCCTGTTCCTGGAGATAATCTCAGTCCGGATAATTTTATTGGGCTTTATTCCTAATGGTTTACGAAAAAGTGCATTTACTGCAAACCAGTCAGCTAACCCTCCAATCATACCTGCGCTGCAGCCACTGGTGATCAGGCCTCCCGCAAAACTTGTATGGAAGGGATAGCTGATAAAAAAACCGGCAGATACCAAAAGCAAGGTAATATCGGCCTTAAAATAATTGGAATTCTTTTTTTCTTTCATTGCAATCACCTGAAAAATCTTTTCTGCTTTTACCAACGTAAGTAGTTTACACTAAAAACAAAGGATTTAAAATAATTTTGGCCGGCGGATATTAAGCCTTTTAGTCTATTTAATAATCTGCTTAAAAAAAGTATAATAGAAAACCAGGTTGGTAAAACGGCTGACAAAATTATCCCCGGGATTTAAAAAATATTTATACCAAGAAGGAATCAAGCAATTGGAGAACATAAAAAAAGAAAAGACCGGCAACTTATTACCATATGTCATAATTGTTATGACTATTTTCATATTAATCAACACTGTTACGTATTATAAAATAATCATTAAAAATAATACCGAACTAACTGATACCGATACCTACATGCGTTTGGTCAGAGTAGAACAATTAGCCGAAACAGGGAACTGGTATAATTCAGTTATTGAGAGAAGCAACTATCCGGATGGAGATGAATTACACTGGCTTACTGACCTGTTTAGCGGCTTTATTTATAATTCAATATGATAAGATCTCAATTGTCCATATCTTTATATTGATGCTCTCTGTTTTCGCGACCTATTTCCTGACATTAATAAAATCTGAGTTTTTCTTAAATAAAATCCTGAAGTTAATTTTGATCCTGATTTCTTTTGGCTTGATCCTGTGGCTAGTCTTTCCGGATTTTTATCGGGGACCTATGGCAGAAGTAAATAAAGCTATATATTCCATATGGC
>DATMXV010000402.1:0-18274 GCA_035561335.1 Desulfitobacteriaceae bacterium | reverse complement strand
ATATGAAGCA
Source organism: Desulfitobacteriaceae bacterium (assembly GCA_035561335.1). GTDB lineage: Bacteria > Bacillota > Desulfitobacteriia > Desulfitobacteriales > Desulfitobacteriaceae > UBA2264. Next base: position 18,264 of record DATMXV010000402.1, on the reverse strand, counting down.
ATTTGCTTTAATTAGGTAAATCTTTTTTACGGCTTCGGCAGATAAAATTTATTAAGAAGGTTTGCAAATTTACTAAAAAGAGGTATTATAATAAAAGGAAGGTCAGAAAAGGTCATAAGGTCAGAAAAGGTCATTGCATTAAGATTTTTGTCTGAATATCATAAAAAAAAATCAGGGAGTGCATGAATATGGGAAACCTGGCGGATCGCATCGAAAAATACCTGAAACAAATTATTGATCAGACTGAGGATGGATATATTACTCTTCAGCGCAGCGTTTTGGCTGATGAATTTTCCTGTGCTCCGTCCCAAATAAATTATGTTTTAGGTACCAGATTTACGATTGAACGCGGATATATGGTAGAGAGCCGCCGCGGCGGAGGCGGATATCTGCGGATTGTCCGTCTGGTTGTCAGTCCGTTCGCCCAGTTTCAGATGACAATGCGCCAACTTATTGGTGAGCAACTTTCCCTGAAACAGGCCTTGGGTCTGGTTGCCAGGCTGACAGACGACAAAATGCTCACTGTACGGGAAGCTGCTATTATCAAAGCTGTTCTTTCCCGGATGAACTTGGAGTATATACCTGAACAAGATAAACTGCGGGCAAGTTTAATGAAACACATTTTGGCAACTCTTTGCCGAGAGGATTTGGAATGAGGGGGTAGAAGTCTATGCTTTGTCAACATTGTCAACAACGGGAGGCTAAAGTCCGTTTGATTAAGACAATTAAGGGACAGACCGAGGAATTGAATTTATGTGAACCATGTTCGCAAAAAATTCATGAGTTTAATATATTTATTCAGCCGGGTATTGTTGTCCCGGATTTCCTGCAAGCTCTGTTTGGTTTTATGTCCCAACCGGAGAAGTCGGGGATACCTCAGGAAGAGAGTTGCCCGAGATGTGGGATTACTTTTAATCAAATTACCAGGGCGGGTAAACTTGGCTGCAGTGTTTGTTACGATAAGTTCGAACCCCAACTGGAATCTTTGTTACGGCGTATTCATGGCGGGGGGCAGCATGTAGGCAAGATCCCCTTGCGCCGGGGGGCGGCAATCAAGGATAAAATGCAATTACAGAATTTAAAGGAGCAATTGGCGGGCCTTATTCAACAGGAAAAATTTGAAGAGGCAGCAGTTATTCGGGATCAAATCAAACAAATGGATCAAAAACAGAGGGGTGAATAGTTTGAAACGCAAGGATATCTTGCTAAAGGATAGTTTTTGGATGAAACAACAGGAAGATTCCTCTGTGGTACTTAGCAGCAGGATCCGACTGGCCCGTAATCTGGATATATTACCTTTTCCTCATATTTTAACCTTGGAAGAAGCAAAAAAGGCTGAAAATATAATAGCTGAGGTTTTACGGGATATTGTGGTGGAAAATGAAAAGTTGACTTACCTGGCTTTAGCTGAGTTGAGTGCAATCGAACAACAGGTTCTGCTGGAAAAGCATCTGATAAGCAATGGCCTGATCAAGGCAGCCGGCCCGCAGGGAGTAGCTTTGGCCCAGGATCATCGCTGTGCGGTAATGGTTAATGAGGAGGACCACATCCGTTTGCAGGTCCTGATGCCGGGAAATAAACTTTCCGAAACCTATCGCTTGGCCAATCTTCTGGATGATACCTTGGAGGAGAGACTTGATTTTGCTTATAAAGAAGCCTTGGGGTATCTTACCGCCTGTCCCACAAATGTGGGAACAGGTATGCGTGCTTCAGTTATGGTTCATTTACCGGCACTTGCCCTTACTCATCAGGTTCAACAGGTATTAGGGGCTTTAACACATCTCGGCTTGGCAGTACGGGGTATTTATGGTGAAGGTTCTCAGGCTCACGGGCATATCTTCCAGGTTTCTAATCAGATAACTTTAGGGAAGAGTGAAGAGGATATTGTTGTTCATTTAAAAGCAGTTACAGGTCAGATTATGGAACACGAGTTACAGGCCAGGGAAGCTTTACGCAAGCAAGCCAATCTGTCTTTGGAAGATAAGGTTTGGAGGGCCCGCGGGACGTTACAAAATGCCCGCTTATTAACTTCCGACGAAGCAATAAACCTGTTGTCAATCGATAAAATGGGAACAGATATGGGAATCCTGCCTAAAGTTAAACAAAAATTTGCCGCTTTATTAATTGGTTCTCACCCCGGGTCCTTGCAATACAGTCTTGATCAGGAATTAAATCCTGGTCAGAGGGATGAGCAGCGGGCTCGTTTATTCAGAGAAGCTATGAAGGAGTCAGGGGACAAAGATAGGAGTCGGGAGACAGAAGACAGGAGTTTGGAGACAGAAATCAGGAGTAATAATGAGAGAACAGAAAACATTTAAGACATGTTGGAACAGCAGAAAACACTTCTGAATTCTGATTCACTGCATTCTGAATACCTGCAGAAGTTTAGAGATCGTCAGGTGGAAAGGAGAATATTATGAACGGTCGTTTTACGGAAAAGGCGCAAAGAGTTCTGGTTTATGCTCAGGAAGAAGCGAAACGGATGGGACATCAGGTTGTAGGAACAGAGCATATCCTCTTAGGTTTGATTCGTGAAGGTGAGGGCATAGCGTCTAAATCTTTGCTTGGCATTGGTTTAGATATGGAAAAAGTCCGGACCCAGATCGAACAGCTGGTAGGGGTAGCTGCTCCCTACAGCGGTAATATAGGTTTTACTCCCAGGGTAAAACGTGTTTTAGAGTTAGCTAATGAAGAGGCCCGTCGTCAGGGTGTTAATTATATTGGGACTGAACATTTACTGTTGGGGCTTATTGCGGAAGGTGAAGGGATTGCGGCCAGGGTTTTAGCTAATCTTAATGTTAGTCCCGAAAAGATCTGGAAACAGGTTGTCCAATTGTTAGGTGGAAAAACGGAGGAGACTATAATGCCTTCCCCAAATTCCGGGCAAGGAGTAAAAGGTTCCGCCCAGAGCAACACTCCTGCCCTGAATGAATTTGGCCGTGATCTTACGGAAATGGCTTCTGCCGGTAAACTGGATCCTGTTGTTGGGCGGGAAACTGAGATTGAACGGGTTATTCAGGTTTTAAGCAGGCGTACCAAGAATAATCCGGTGCTGATTGGAGAACCGGGAGTAGGCAAGACAGCGATTGCCGAAGGACTGGCCCAGCGGATTATTGCCAACAAAGTTCCGGAAACCCTAGCTGAAAAAAGGTTAGTAACCCTGGATCTTTCCGCTATGGTTGCCGGAAGTAAATATCGCGGTGAATTTGAAGAACGCTTGAAAAAAGTAATGGAAGAAATCCATCTTGACGGAAATATTATTGTTTTTATTGATGAATTGCATACCCTGATCGGCGCCGGGGCTGCTGAGGGCGCCATTGATGCGGCGAATATCTTAAAACCGGCTTTATCCCGCGGGGAACTGCAGTGCATCGGGGCAACTACCCTGGATGAATACCGCAAGTATATTGAAAAAGATCCGGCCCTGGAACGGCGTTTTCAGCCGATTACAGTAGGAGAACCCACGGTTGAAGAAGCCATCGAAATCTTACACGGCTTGAGGGACCGTTATGAAGCCCATCACCGGGTACAAATTACCGATGCCTCAATTGAAGCGGCAGTCCATTTGTCTGACCGTTATATCTCTGATCGTTATTTGCCGGATAAGGCTATCGATTTAATTGATGAAGCTGCTTCCAAAGTACGTTTGTTAAGCTATACAGCTCCCCCGGACTTGAAAATTATTGAGGAGAAGGTCGAAAAGTTAAAGAAGGAAAAAGAGGAAGCTGTGCTCAGCCAGGAATTTGAAAAAGCAGCTCAGGTCCGGGATGAAGAACACAAATTACGTGAAGAATTAGCCGAATTAAGAAATAATTGGCAGAGTAAAAGGGATGTCGCTAAATCTGTTGTAACACCGGATGATATTGCCCAGGTTGTCGGAAGCTGGACCGGAATCCCGGTGAAAAAACTGGCCCAGGAAGAAAGCGAACGGCTTTTGCATTTAGATGAAGTCCTGCACGAACGGGTTGTTGGACAGGATGAAGCTGTTAAAGCTGTTGTCCGTGCCGTACGCCGGGCAAGAGCAGGTTTGAAGGATCCGAAACGGCCAATTGGTTCCTTCATTTTCCTTGGACCTACCGGGGTAGGTAAGACCGAACTGGGCCGCGCCTTGGCTGAAGCCTTGTTTGGTAAAGAGGATGCTTCCATTCGGATTGATATGTCCGAATATATGGAGAAGCATGCTGTTTCCCGGTTAGTGGGCGCCCCTCCCGGTTATATCGGACATGATGAAGGCGGTCAGCTTACTGAAGCTGTCCGGCGTAAACCTTATAGTGTAATTTTATTGGATGAGATAGAGAAAGCCCATCCGGAGGTATTTAATATTTTACTCCAGGTCCTCGAGGATGGCCGCTTAACTGATTCGACAGGCCGGACTGTAAATTTCCGTAATACTGTAATTATAATGACTTCAAATGTTGGGGCTTCTTTTCTGCGTAAGGAAGCCATGGGCTTTGCTTCCCGGCGCAATGAAGAAACAGAATACAAAAACATGCGTTCCCGTGTTATGGAAGAACTGAAACGCACTTTCCGTCCGGAATTCCTAAACCGGGTTGATGAACTGGTAGTTTTCCATGCTTTGCAGAAAGAAGACTTAATTAAAATAACAGAAATTATGTTAAAAGAAGTTACAAACCGTCTTAAAGAGCAGGGATTGGGATTGCAGGTTGATCAAAGTGCCATAGAATTAATAGCCAAAGAGGGAAATGATCCGACTTTTGGGGCCCGTCCTTTGCGCCGGGCGATCCAGCGTTTGATTGAAGACGAGTTGTCGGAAAAAATCCTGGAAGGGATCTTTGCCCTTGGAGATGAAATCAAAGTAACTGCTGAAGACAATAAACTTAAGTTTAGCAAGGCAGCTGAAATTATGCTATAGACCCCTATGAGGGGAGGTTTGGCACTTTAGCTGCGTAGTTGAGTGAGTAGCTCCAGAGCGCTGGTGAACGTGTACTTGGATCTCCCGGAGTGATTATTTTCAGGATAGGGAGTGTTACTATCAAGACTAAGGTTTCTTATTACTGTTCGAAATGCGGGCAGGAGAGCCTGAAATGGACCGGAAAGTGTTCAGGATGTGATTCCTGGAATACCTTGGAGGAGGTTGTCGCCGGGGGGAAAAAGCATTCTTTAGTTTTGCGGGAAAATACTGCTGTCAAAAGGTTGTCAGAGGTTGTATCTTCTAACAGCTCCAGGATTGTAACCGGGATAAATGAGTTCAACAGGGTCCTGGGCGGGGGTATTGTAAAGGATTCGTTAACAATTTTATCAGCCCGGCCTGGTGCAGGAAAATCAACCATTCTTATCCAGGTAGCTGATAATGTTGCCTCCCAGGGATTTAAGGTTTTGTATGCTTCTGCTGAGGAAAGCGAAAGCCAGCTTAAAAGCAGGGCAGACAGAATCTTGGGCAAAATAGACAGAGGTATCTGGATAATTTCCGATACAAGTATGGATAACGTCCTGGCAGCAGTTGAGCATATTAATCCTGATTTAATCATTGTTGACAGTATTCAGACTTTTGTTCTCGAAGCGTATGCTTCCCGCCCCGGTTCACCGCTTCAAACAATGGAGTGTGCCAATGAATTATTGAAAATTGCCAAAAATTCGGAAAGGCCAAGAGCGGTTATCATAGTCGGGCAAATGACAAAGGAAGATGAAATTGCCGGATTAAGGGCTTTGGAACATCTGGTAGATACTGTTTTGATGATAGATGGGGAAAACGGAGAAGAACTCAGAGGGCTGTTGTGTACTAAAAATAGATTTGGCAGTACCGGTGAAATGGGTTTTTTTGCCCTGACTGAGGCCGGGATGACATCAATAGATAATCCTTCGGAGTTTTTCATGACAAACCGGGAAGATAGGGAAGAAGCTTTGGGCAGTGCTTTAACTGTTATTAAAGAGGGCTCCAGACCGATTATTGTAGAAATAGAAAGCCTGGTATCCAAAGCTTTTACTCCTTATCCTTCAAGAATCGCCGAATGCCTGAAAAGAGACCAATTAAACACCTTGATTTCTATACTTGAACAAAGAGGCGGGATAGATTTATATTCCCAGAATGTTGTAATCAAGACTACTGGTGGCCTTCAGCTTAAAGAACAATCGGTAAATCTGGCAATCATTATGTCCATTGTATCGTCGGTCAGGAACCTGCCGGTTCCTGGTAAGACAGCTTTTCTTGCCGATGTAGGTTTAACAGGAGAATTAAAAAAAGTTCCTTTACTTGAAGCAAGAGTAAGAGAACTTGAAAGAATGGGGTTTAGAACGGTCTATGTAGCTAAAAATGCCCTTAAGGACTTATTGAAGTTTAAGAGCATTAAAATTGTCGAACTTAATACTTTGAGTGAGGTTATTGCGCACATGAATCCCTAATATTCAGTTAAAGATTTAGCTAAAGGAAAAAAGTTACAGAAAACAGGTCGGGCAAGAGTTGAAAGTAGTTTGTTTGACCTGCTTTTTTTATTATGTGAGGTTAAAGATAGTGAGTGTGGAGAGTTTATCTTGTTCTTTGGCCATGACTTCACTGAGTGAGATATTTAGGGTATTGGATAAAGCTGCAATATAAAACAACTGCTTGCCAAGTTCTGTCATAATTATATCCCGGCAGTTATCACAGATCGTTCCGTCCATATTACTGTTTAAAAGTATTTTCAAGTCGTATAAAGTAGCATCTTCCGGAATAGGTTTTTTATGTGCGTCTACTCCTATACAACCGCAATTTGTTATAGCCTTGACAACTGCGCGGTTGACACGCGCCGAGGCTTCCTGACTCTTGGTTAAAATATCTAAAATGCTTTGATGTCTAATCAGCAGGGATTTGACTTTATTTTGGAAGTCTTCAGTGAGTTCGTTCACAGGTTGTTCCCACTCCTTTCTGTTGTTTTCATTATAACGATGTGCAGCTAAGGTTGTCAATTTACAGAAAGATGGGTTATTTATAGAACAGAGGAAAAAGCTGATAATCATAAGCATAAAAATAATAATATGGAAAAGAAGAGTTGACATGCATTAAATCTATATGATATAATTTTAAAATTTTTGACCGCGCTTGATATCCTTGGTATAATAGGGAAAAGGAGTGGTCTGAATGTTTCAGGTAGGAGATAAAGTTGTTTATCCAATGCATGGTGCCGGAATTATTGAATCTATTGAAGAAAGGGAAGTTCTTGGAGAGATTCGAAAATATTATGTGATGCATCTGCCGGTTGGAAATATGAAGGTCTTCGTGCCTTTAAACAGTGTAGGTAGTCTGGGACTTCGTGATGTTATTGACCAGTCTCAAATTGAAACAGTCCAGGCTGTTCTGCAATCCGAGAATGTCCCGACAACCCTGGCATGGAACAGGCGCTATCGGGCTAATCTGGAAAAAATTAAAAGTGGGGATATCCTGGAGGTTGCCGAAGTAGTCCGCAGTTTATCATACAGGGAAAAAGAAAAGGGACTTTCCACAGGAGAAAAGAAAATGTATGAAAATGCCTGCCGGATTTTGGTAAGTGAATTGGTCTTGGCTAAAGCATCCCAGGAAGACGATGTCCGGCGCTGGCTTGATAAGGTTTTGGCTTAAAATTATAAATGTTGAAAATTATTGGCAATACAAAGTATAATGAGTAAGACTTTTAGTTAAAATAAGGATAAAAGGAGGTGAAATGATGATTCGCAATCTCATACGCGCTATCATCGCATTATTTTTTGGCGGCTTAGGCTCTTACTTGAATTATAAGCTGGATTTGTTACATAGAGCAGGATGGGGAGATGTATCACTTCTCTGGTCGTCTCTGGCCGTGGCTCTGGTTTTCGCAATTATTGCTTTTTTTATTTCTCCTGTTATTATCCGTGGTTTTTTTACTTTAATCCGCTGGACCGATACCAAACTGCAGAAAATTCCCATACATGAATTGTTAGGCGGGGTAATAGGAGTAATTATTGGACTTATTATAGCTGCTTTATTTAGTCTCTCGTTTATCAGCATACCAATTTTTGGTCCGCTGTTATCAGTAGTTTTAAGCCTTATACTTGGTTATTTAGGTCTAAGCCTTGGGACGAAACGTAAAGAAGAGGTTTTGTCTTTTTTTAATCTTTTTGCAAAGTTCAGGGACAAGGGAGAAAAAGGGGAGAAACCAAAGGAAGGTAAAGCTATACGGTCTGCAGACCTGCACTCGGATTATAAGGTTCTGGATACCAGTGTGATTATTGACGGGCGGATAGCCGATATTGTGAAGACCGGTTTTATTGAGGGGACCTTACTTATTCCCAGTTTTGTTTTAGAAGAACTGCGCCATATAGCTGATTCTTCAGATTTACTCAAACGGAATCGCGGCCGAAGAGGGTTGGATATTTTAAAACAAATTCAAAAAGAAAGAGATATTAATGTAATAATCCATGAACAGGATTTTGAGGATATAACAGAGGTTGACAGTAAATTAGTCCGTTTAGGTCAGATACTAGGGTGCCCTCTTCTGACTAATGATTATAATTTAAATAAAGTTGCCGAACTCCAGGGTGTAATGGTATTAAACATCAATGAATTAGCTAATGCTGTAAAGCCGATTGTTTTGCCGGGAGAAGAAATGCTGGTCCAGGTAATGAAGGAAGGGAAAGAGCCTGGTCAAGGGGTGGCTTACCTTGATGATGGAACAATGATTGTTGTTGATACCGGCCGGAAATTTATGGGTCAGAATATTACGGTGCTGGTAACCAGTGTTTTACAGACAGCGGCAGGGCGAATGATTTTTGCCAAACCTAAAACCATGATAGGAAAAAAGCCGATTGGGTATCCTCCTGACGAGGTGGATGCGCTTGGATAAGGTTGGAGTGGTTATACCGGCCGCCGGCTGCGGAAAACGGATGGGGGTTGAGTGTAACAAACAGTTTTTGGACCTGGCAGGTTTCCCGATTTTGGCTCATACTGTTAAAGTATTTCAGATTTCCAGGTTTGTCAGTGAAATTGTCGTTGTGGGAGCAGAAAATGATATTACCCGGATTACAGAAATGATCAGAAATCTAAAATTTGATAAAGCATTGGCAACTATCGGAGGATCCCAGCGTCAAGATTCGGTGTTTAGAGGGGTTCAAGCTCTTAGTCCGGCTGCTCGGCGAGTAGTAGTTCATGATGGAGCGAGGCCTCTTTTAACATTGGAACAGTTTAATCGTTTTTTAAATAATTCGGAAGGTTTTTCCGCTGCAATTACTGCCATTCCGGTAAAGGATACTATCAAACGTATTACTGAAACCGGATTGGTTGCGGAAACTCCGCCCCGGGAATATTTGCGTGCGGCCCAGACTCCGCAAATATTCGAACGGTCTGTTTTGGAAAAAGTGCACAAGATTGCTGCTGAGCAACGCTATTACGGGACTGATGATGCCTCGCTCTTTGAATGGCAGGGCTATCCGGTGACTGTTTTAGAAGGCTATCCGGAGAATATTAAAATAACTACACCGGAAGACCTATGGTTGGCTGAATATGTTATTAAGCAAAGGGGGACCCTCCTGTAGGTGGTTTCCCTGGGGTGTAGCGGGCGTTCACCATTGCTCCGGAGCTATTCGGCTCCGCAATTCCGCTACCGCGACAAACCTCAGAGTAATTCTGGCCGCCTGTTTATGCCATCCTTGGCACACGCGGTACTAGGAACATCCTGTTCCGTCGCATGTTTTATGTGTCGCGACTTAACGCTAAGTCACTCTCACTCATTTACGCTCCTTCGCAGAAACGGTTCACTTACCGCTACACCCCTTGGGTACAGCGTGGGAGTCGGGACTAAGCAGGAAGAGACGAGGAGAGACGAAGAATAAAGACCGAGGCTTGGGCCATATAAGGGGGTAGAAGGGGATAAGAGTCGGGATTGGCTATGATGTACATGCTTTTGTCCAAGACCGCAGGCTGGTCTTAGGGGGTGTCGACATTCCGTATGAACGCGGTTTGCTGGGACATTCTGATGCAGATGTGTTAACACATGCGATTATGGATGCTTTGCTGGGGGCTTTGGCCTTGGGTGACCTTGGAAAACATTTTCCTGATCAGGACCAGAGTTATAAAAATGCTTCCAGTTTGGGATTGTTGGGCAAGGTAATGGATTTAATCAGAGCAGAGGGTTACCAGGTTGGAAATATTGATAGTATAATTGTCGCTCAAAAACCCAAACTGGCTCCTTATATTATGGAAATGAGATTTAAATTGGCAGCCGTTTTAGGTGTTAAAGAAGAGGCCGTTTCGATAAAAGCCACAACTACTGAGCGTTTAGGGTTTGAGGGCCGGGAAGAAGGAATCAGTGCCCAGGCGATTATTAGTTTAACTAAGATAGAGGAGGTTTTGCATGGAAGTCAGAGTTAGGTTTGCACCGAGTCCTACGGGACCATTACATATTGGGGGTGCGCGTTCGGCCCTGTTTAATTATTTGTTTGCCCGGAATTGTTCGGGAAATTTTATTGTCCGCAGTGAAGATACAGACTTGGAACGTTCCAGTTTAGAGTCAGAACATAATATTCTGGAGGCCTTGCGCTGGCTGAATATTTCCTGGGATGAAGGGATTGAAGCAGGAGGGGATTCCGGACCCTACCGCCAAACAGAAAGGTTGGAACTATACCGGGAATTTACAGATAAGCTTTTCCAAAGCGGACATGCTTATTTTTGTTATTGCTCGGAGGAGGAATTGGAACAGGAGCGCCAGGAACTGATTTCTCGGGGCCAGCCCCCTCGTTACATGGGAAAATGCCGCAGTTTAACGGCAGAACAGCGGGCGGAAAAAGAGGCTTTGGGGCTGAAACCTGTCGTCCGTTTCCGGGTACCCGGGGGACAACAAATCCATATTAAGGATTTGGTCCGGGGAGATATAGTCTTTGAAAGCGATGGAATCGGGGATTATGTCATCGTTAAATCAGACGGCATTCCTACCTATAATTTCGCTGTTGTAGTTGATGATACAACAATGAATATCAGCCATGTGGTGCGCGGTGAAGAACACCTCTCAAATACTCCGCGTCAAGTTTTGCTTTATCAGGCGCTTGGCCTGCCTGAACCGCAATTTGCCCATATTTCCCTGATTTTAAATACTGAGGGTAAGAAAATGAGTAAACGGGATGGAGATACGGCTGTAATAGATTACAGGGCTAAAGGTTATTTGCCTGAGGCTGTTGTGAACTTCATTGTGCTTTTGGGTTGGTCCCCCCCGGGGGAACAGGAATTTTTCACGCTGGAGGAATTATGTGAAATTTTTTCCCTGGAGAGAGTATCCAAAAGCCCGGCTGTCTTTGATCTTAATAAATTAAAATGGATAAATGCCCATTATTTAAAATTAGCTTCCAGAGAACGAATTGCCGGATTAGCCTTGCCGTTTCTGCGTGAAATGGGGGTTTTTGCGGAAGGTGAATTAAATACCGGACAACAGCAATGGCTGCTTGATTTTGTGGCAACAGTTACCGCCCACCTCTCCTGTGTTTCTGAGGTTGCTGATTTTGTTCATTATGTTCATGGCAGCAGTGTCCCGGAACCGGATGAGGAAGCCCGGCAAATACTTCAGGGGGAACAGGTGCCAGCAGTGCTGGATCTTTTTAAACAAAAGATTACGGAGACTGAACCGCTTACGGCTGATTCGGCAAAGCTTGTCCTGAAACAAATCACCAAGGAACTGAAGGTGGGCGGAAAACTGGTTTTTATGCCGGTGCGGATTGCTTTGACAGGACAAATGCACGGTCCGGAACTGAATAATATTATAGCTTTGCTGGGTAAGGAGAATACTCTTAAAAGACTGGAGAAGAGCACAGCCTGGCTGAGAGATTGACAGAAGTTTGGCAATTCCATATAATAAAGCACAATTCTATAGAAAAATGTGAGGATGGGAAAGAGTACAAAAGCTTATTTTGTTCAGCGAGGACATGACTGGTGCAAGGTGTCCCAAAATACTTATGGAAGTGCCTCCGGGAGCAGGTTGGAAGAAGATTGAGTATTTCAATTCGTAATAACTGCGTTAAGGTTTGGAGTTGGAACAGGATTTATTCCCTGTTCAAACAGGGTGGAACCGCGGAATTCTTCGTCTCTGGACGGAGGGTTTATTTATTTCTCCTGACCGCCTGAAATGGTAACTTATTATTTAGGTGCTGGGAGAAATCTCCGGAAAAATGAGTTGCCTGATCCGGTAAATCTGGTAATTGATCTGATAAGAGCCTTATACTCGTGTAAATATTTAGGACATTGTCGGAAAGAAATGGGGGATGGAACAAATGTCACTGAGACTATACAACACAATGACCCGTCAAAAGGAGGATTTTAATCCTCGTCAAAGCGGAAAGGTGGGGATTTATGCCTGCGGGCCAACCACTTATAATTTTTTTCATTTGGGCAATGCCCGGATGTTGGTTGCCTTTGATATGATTCGCCGTTATCTGGCATACAAAGGCTATGATGTTAATTATGTCCAGAATTTTACCGATGTTGATGATAAAATAATTAAACGGGCCCAGGAAGAAGGTATGGATGCTTTGGCTTTTGCCAACAAATATATTAATGAGTATTTTACAGACGCCAAAGCCTTAAATATCCTGCCGGCAACAGTACATCCTAAAGCAAGTGAGCATATTGACGAGATCCTGAAGATTATCGAGGGTTTGCTGGAAGCGGACTTGGCTTATGTTGTTGACGGGGATGTTTACTTTGCTATTAACCGTTTTTCGGGGTATGGCAAATTATCCGGCAGGAATCTGGAGGATATGCAGGCCGGAGCCAGGGTAGAGGTTGATGAACGTAAGCGCCATCCTATGGATTTTGCCTTGTGGAAAGCCGCTAAACCCGGCGAGCCTGCCTGGGAGAGTCCCTGGGGAATGGGACGTCCGGGTTGGCATATTGAGTGTTCTGCCATGTCTCTTAGATATCTGGGAGCCGGATTTGATATTCATGGTGGCGGCGGAGACCTGATTTTTCCACATCATGAAAATGAAATTGCTCAATCAGAAGGATACCTGCGCGGCGAAAAATTTGCCCGTTACTGGATGCATACCGCTTTTTTAACTGTTAATCAGGAAAAAATGTCCAAATCATTGGGTAACTTTTTTACTGTCAGGGAATTATTACAGCATTTTCCCGGTGAAGTCCTGCGCTTTTATTTGCTGAGTACACACTACCGCAGCCTGCTGGACTTTGATGATCATAAGCTGACTGAGGCCCGAAAAGCGTTGGCGAGACTGCAAACAAGTGTCAGGCTGGTTAGCGAGGTTCTCAATAGAATAAAAGAAGGTTCAGATTTAAGCGGAGGGAACGAAGTTAAAGGCAGTGTCTTAGCCCAGGCAGCCAACCAGGCCCGTGAAGATTTTGTTGAGGCTATGGATGATGATTTTAATTCCTCTTTGGCTTATGCTAGTCTTTTCGAATTGGCAAAGGTTATTAATTCCCATCTTGGGGCTAAAGAACCTGATGTCAAGGGGTTACAAACTGCCCGGCAAACACTGCTGGAACTTGGAGGAGTCCTGGGTTTTGATCTTGCTAATCCTGCCTCATCAGCAACCCTGGCTGAAGCCGGTAATGACAAAATTCTGGCTGCGGTGATGGATGTATTGGTTGAGGTAAGGAACCGTTCGCGTAAAAAGAAAGATTGGGAAACAGCGGATTTTATCCGGGACGCATTAAAGGAAATTAATATTGTAATCGAGGATACACCTCAGGGAACAAATTGGCGGGTAAAAAACAATGCTTAATGCATAATTCATAATGCATAATTAAAATTATCAACAAAGTATGAGGTCCTAATTCCGAAGCATGAGGTGCTGAACGCTTGTTATTCAATGCTGAATTTTGGCTAAGTGTAATATTTCGATCTCGAATTTCGAATAACGGACCTTGCAAGGGAGCTGTCAAGTCAAGTGAATAAACGCTGGCAGGAGATAAATGCCCTGACGCTGGCTTATTTGGGAGATGCGGTTTATGAGCTCTGGGTAAGGACACATTTGCTTAGCCTGGGCTATGAAAAAGTCGGGGAACTTCATCAGGCGGCGATAGGTTATGTCCAGGCCGGTTCCCAAGCTCAGATTCTGCACAGGCTGCTGCCGGAGTTGAACGAGCTTGAAAAAGAGGTCGTGTTACGGGGCAGAAACGCCAAAGGGAATTGTCCCCGGAATGTTGATGTAACCACCTATCGTCATGCCACAGCCTTTGAGTGTTTAGTGGGATATTGGCAGTTGGAAGGCAGGTTTGAACGGATGCATTGGGCTTTCAGCCAAATTGAGCAGATACTTCAGGATTAATTAAAAAGGATGAAAATTAAACGGAGGGAGATCCAAGTGTTTTAAATATATTAATTTTTGACAAGGAACAGTGAATAACTGCTCCTTGTCAGGCTTATACCATGTTATGTTATAATAAAATAAGTTTGTAAAATTAATTGTATTTATAAAAAAGTTTTTTCCTGAAGAATTTCTGAGTGGGGGCTGAAGATGAAAAAAAGATACGTTGGAGAGGGCAAAGTTGAGTTGATTGCCGGCGGCGGAAAAATCTATACCGATATTGCAGCCCGCTTTATTAAGTCGGAAAGATCACTTGAGGAAATAATAGCAACACCTTATTCCCGGGAACTGGTGCGTAAAATTGTGGAAAGCGGACACAAAGCGGCGATTGAATTTGATTTTTTCATTTTTGGGATAGAAGGTTATTCGAGGGTTACAGAGGTTCAGCTTGTCAGAAAAAGGTTAGCTTCTTATATGATTAAAACCGGAAGAGCAGATAAGGCCGGAAAAAGATTGTTTGAAATGGTTATACCCAAGCAGATCGAAGAAACCAGCTCTAAGTATCTTCTGCCTGTTCATTCAATTTTTACGGGAGATGGGACCTCAATAGAAAAATATTTGCCTGAGGGAGAAACAAATGTTTACCTGAATATTAATGCTGACCTGATTATGAATATGATTGAGGACTGGTATCAAAAAGGGAGCGAAGACGGCCTTCCCGAGGAAGAGTTGCGTTATTTAAAACCGCAGGCTACATCGTTCAGGGCCCTTATTGGCATGAATGCCCATGCCTTAACAGACTGGTTTGCTATTCGTTGTTGTAAAAATGCCCAAACAGAAATCAGGGACCTGGCTAATAAAATGCTGGCGATATGCAAGAGAGCTGCTCCTGATTTATTTAAGGACGCTGGCCCAAATTGTCAGGTTTTAGGTTATTGTCCGGAAAATGAAATGCAAAATGAAAGTTGCCAAGGGAAGGTCATCATAAAAAAGAAGGCATTAGAAATAATAAAAGCAGCAGTAAAATAGAGAATTAACCCTACTACTGATTAAAGAGGGCAGAAAAATGGATAAAAACTTCTTGATTAGTAAATTTTCTGAAGCCTTGTATCAAAACCGGGCAGCGCTTTTTGTTGGTACCGGTATTTCCCAACCGTCCTGTGATATTGATTGGTATGCCTTGCTTATGCCCTTGGCTGCCGAGCTGGGGATAACCCCTGATAACGATACGGACAATCTGGCTCTGATTTCTCAGTATATTGTTAATTACCATGTGGGCAACCGGGGGCCCTTGATCAATGAAATAACCGAATCCCTGACAAAAAAATACGCTCTGAATGAATATCATCATCTTCTTAGGTTAATCAATGTTTCGACGATCTGGACTACTAATTATGATACTTTTTTGGAGCGGGCATTTGGCGAGTTTTCTACTGATGTTAAAGTAAGTGATAAGGATATTAACCGCAAAGTATCGGAATATCAGGTTGAAATAATTAAAATGCATGGTTGTATCGATAACTCCACCCATGAAGAAATTGTAATTACCCAAGAAGATTATGAGGATTTCTTTATTAATCGTCCGGCGACAACAGTGCGGCTTAAGAACGATTTATTGAGGAAAACTTTTTTGTTTATCGGTTATAGTTACAGAGACCCTGATCTGAATAACATCATGGTTGAAGCAAGACGTCTTTCCGGTAAAGCTACCCAACAGCATTTTATGGTCCTGAAAAAAGAAACAAATTTGCACAAAAGACAGAGACAGGATTTGTGGTGCAATAACCTTAAACGTTTAGGTCTTTCATGTGTTTTAATCGATCAATGGAAAGAATTGGAGGAAATCCTTTCGTTAATTGGCCAAAAATCCAGAGGCAAAACTGTCTATGTTGTCGGTTCTTTGGAAATACGGGAGAGTGAATTTGCCAAAGAATTAGGGAAAGGGCTGGCGTCTTTGCCGGATTTAATCCTGATAAACGGACAGGCTGCGGGTATCAGTAATAATGTTGTTTGTGCTTTTACGGAAGAATGTATTAATAATAAAATTGATATGAATACGCGTTTGCGTATTTTTCCAAACCCCTATGCAGCTGATCCGGATATTTCTGACAGTTATATGCTGTTACCGTTGTTAAAAAAATGGCGTTCCCGCCTCCTTAGTTCAACGCAAATTGTTATAGTATTTGATGGTGAAACAGTAACTAAAGCGGAGATAGAAGTTGCCCGTACGCTTAATTGTAAGATAATACCTGTTTTTACAGCTGAGACAAATAAAGCCGGCGATCTTGTCAATGAATTGCTTGCTGATCAGGAAATAATCGAGTTTTTACAGGACAATCTACCGGATTACCTGCATAAATTAACTGATTTTCGGGTAACAGTCAAAGATGTTGTCGAAAGTGTTGCCAAAATATTTGAATCCGCCTAAATTTGTCCTGCCCGACCCCAATCGCAGAACACAGATTATTTTTAGTGATACTAAATTATGAAGATAATTATTAAAATTTTTGACAAATAAAGGTCGGATATCCTGGAAGGAAGTGTATAATTGAACAAAGAAATTGTCTACGGCCGGAATTCTGTCAAAGAACTGCTGAAGAGCGGAAAGCCTGTTAATAAAATACTTTTTTTAACAGGTGACAAAAATCAGCGAAATCACGATATAATAGTCTTAACAAAAGAACGCGGCATTCCCTTTCAATTTGCTGACCGTGTGGCCCTGGATAGGTTAAGCGGACAGGGTGTCCATCAGGGGGTGTTGGCTTATCTGGCAGCGCGTGAGTATTCCGGTCTGGAGGATATTCTTAATTTAGCTCGTGAAAGGCAGGAGGATCCTTTAATATTAGCCTTAGATGAAATTGAAGATCCTCATAATTTAGGAGCTATGTTAAGAACGGTAAATGCAGTTGGCGCTCATGGGGTGGTGATACCCAAACGCCGCAGTGTTGCTCTGACAGGTATTGTCTCTAAAGCTTCAGCAGGCGCCGTTGAATATGTCAAAGTTGCCCGGGTCAGTAATCTGGTTCAGGTTTTAAAGCAGCTTAAGAAAGAAGGCTGTTGGATTTCGGGAGCGGATGCCGGCGGGACAGAAGCTTTTAAAGTTGATCTCAAGGGAGCGCGCGTTCTGGTTGTAGGTGCAGAGGGGAAGGGATTAAGCCGTTTAGTCAGGGAAACTTGTGATGATATTATCAGTTTACCCATGTATGGAGAGATTTCTTCCTTAAATGCCAGCGTTGCAGGATCTGTTTTACTTTATGAGATTATACGACAAAGAAAAGAACCAGGGAGATAAGGCCTGAAAACTTCACCTTGACGCTTTTCTTCAAGGTCGAGTATAATAGGCATAGTTGTGGACAAAGACATAAGAATGAGATTTTGATCACCATGAGACAGGGGGGATCAGTTTGAGTTTAAACGCCCAACCCGAAGTGCCGGCAGGGTGTGAACTAATCGAAGTTATTATTGACGAAGAGGTTGTCGAGCTGGCTAAAGAGGGCGATGCAACATCGCTGGAACATTTGATAAATAAATATAAGAATTTTGTTAGGGCTAAAGCCCGCTCTTATTTTTTGATAGGAGCCGACCGTGAGGATATTATTCAGGAAGGAATGATTGGTCTATATAAAGCCATACGGGACTTCAGAGGAGATAAACTTTCTTCCTTTCGGGCTTTTGCTGAATTATGTATTACCAGGCAAATTATAACAGCAATTAAAACCGCGACTCGTCAAAAACATATCCCGCTCAATTCTTATGTATCTTTGAATAAACCAATTTATGATGAGGATTCAGACCGTACTCTTCTGGATATTATTTCCGGGACCAGAATAACTGATCCGGAAGAATTAATTATCAGCCGCGAGGAATTTGATGATATTGAGGAAAAAATGGGTGAGATCCTGAGTTCTTTGGAATGGAGAGTTCTTATGGCTTACCTGGAAGGCAAGTCTTATCAGGAAATTGCTGTTGATCTCAGACGACATGTGAAATCAATTGATAATGCCCTGCAAAGGGTGAAAAGAAAACTTGAGAGGTATTTGGAACGTCGAGACAATTAAACCGGCATAAATT
>DATMXV010000401.1:0-10857 GCA_035561335.1 Desulfitobacteriaceae bacterium | reverse complement strand
AATTATAAAACAAAATGGTACTCTAACACAAAGCCTCATTTTCGGAAATTACGAAGTGAATGAGAAATATGGTAAAATGGATTAGTTATGATCTTTTTTGTCTGCCAAAATGCTGAAAACAACTAAATTAAAGGGGCGGGTTAAATGAAAATCGCAATCTCCGGTAAGGGCGGCGTCGGTAAAACAACTTTTGCTGCGAATTTGGCGCGCTGGCTGGCGGAGAAAGGCATTACAGTTCTTGCCGTAGATGCAGATCCGGATGCGAGTTTAGGGACGATTTTAGGTATACCGGAAACTGAATTGAGTAAATTGAAAGCTATTGTTGATATGAAGGAACTTATCGAAGAACGGATGGGAGGAAGCGGCGCTTTTTATCCCCTGAATCCAAAAGTAGATGATATATTCGATGATTATTCAATTTCCGCCGGCAAAATCCGGTTATTCCAAATGGGGAATATCAAGGGTGGGGGAACTTCCTGTTATTGCAGAGAGAACAGCTTTCTTCATGCGTTGCTGAATTCTTTGATTCTGGGTAAGGAAGAGACTGTCATTTTAGATATGGGAGCAGGGATCGAACAACTGACCAGAGGAACAGCCCAGGGGGTAGATGTCTTGATTATAGTTACCGAACCCAGTAAAGTAAGTGTTAAAACCACAGGTGTTATCAAAAAACTCAGTTCCGAACTTGGTATTCCCAAGGTTTTAGTTGTCGGCAATAAAGTTCGAAGTACAGAAGAAGAAAATTTCCTCAGAAACAGTTTTTCCCTGGAAGAACTTATTGGGATCCTTCCTTTCAGTGAGGAACTGTTGGATATGTCTCTTAATACAGATGGTAAAGAATTGCCCAAAGGGTCCCTGGGGTTGCAATTAGCAGATATTTTTCAGGAAATTGTTCGCCAGGTAAAATAAGTACCGGAGTAATTATTTTCAGGAAAGAGGAGGGGTAGCAATGCCAAGATATCAAGATTCAACACATAGTGCCCGGCCGTCTGACGCGCCACGTGTTTCTGAACCAAAGAATCCCCTTAGGACCATAGATCCCGGTGCTTTGGAAATGCTGACAAAAGCCCGGGAAAATAATATAGAAACCGTTTTTGACCGTTTTGTAGCTCAGCAGCCGCAATGCCAGTTCGGGTATAAAGGTGTTTGCTGCCGGATTTGTATTGCCGGTCCTTGCCGGGTTAAAGCCGATGACGGCCCCTCCGGCAGAGGGATATGCGGTGCTACGGCCTATACGATAGTAGCCAGAAATCTGGTCCGCTTAATTGCCGGAGGGACTGCCTCCCACTCTGAACATTCGCGTCATGTATTGCATACGGCTTATGAGCTTGTTGAAGGCAAAGCTCCGGATTATCTGATCAAGTCCCCGGAAAAGCTTCGTACACTTGCCGGGAAACTGGGTATTTCAACAGCCGGGCGCAGTGATCCCGGGATTCTTAAAGATGTGGTTGAACTTGGTTATCAGGATTTCGGACGTTATCAAGACAGGCCGTTGGCTTTCCTGGACAGTTTTATAACAGAGGGACGGCGAAAAAAATTCAGGCATACAAATATCATGCCCAGGGCGATTGACGGCACGGTAACTGAACTCCTGGCCCAAACAGCTATGGGGGTTGACAGTGACCCGGTTAATATTATCTTCGGCGGCCTTAAAACCGCACTTGCTGATCTGGCAGGAGAATATATCGGAACAACTCTCAGCGACGTTCTTTTTGGCGTACCGCAGCCAATTGTGTCTGAGGCCAATTTGGGAGTAATTGATTCCAAAATGGTAAATATAGCTGTGCACGGACACAATCCTGTGCTTAGTGAAATGGTGGTTGCCGCCGCCCGTCTTATGACTGAGGATGCGAAGAAAGCCGGGGCGGAAGGGGTTAATATTGTCGGGATCTGTTGTACCGGTAATGAACTCTTAATGCGGGAAGGTGTTTATCTGGCAACTTCTTCGGCATCTCAGGAGATGGCTATTATGACCGGAGCTTTGGATGCTATGGTTGTGGATATGCAATGTATTTATCCTGCAGTCCAACAAATAGCTGAATGTTTCCATACCAAGGTTATTACAACTGAAAAAATAATGAAAATCCCTGCTTCTCAGTACCTGGCCTTTAATACCGAAACTGCCCTGGATGATGCCAAAAAACTGGTCAGTATTGCTATTGAAGCTTATAAAAACCGCGATCCCAAGAAAATTTCCATTCCTGACGAACGTCATAAATTAGTCGCCGGTTTCAGTATGGAAGCCTTAACTGAAATTTTTGCTAAAATAAATCCTGATAATCCAATATCCGTTTTGACTGAGGCTGTTCTAAGCGGTCAAATCAAAGGTGTCGCCCAAATGGCCGGCTGCAACAACCTGAAACGCCCGCAGGATGAATCACATGTTGCAGTTCTGAAAGAACTTGTTAAGAATGATGTTTTTGTGATTGCTACCGGATGTTCTGCCGGGGCCTACGCCAAATTAGGCTTTATGTCACCTGCTGCTGTAGATGCTTATGCAGGCAGCGGGCTCAAAGGTTTCCTGAAAACCTTGGAAAATGCTAATCCGCAGTTAACCGCCGGTTTGCCGCTTGTTTTCCATATCGGAGCCTGTGTTGACAACAGCCGGGGTATGGACCTGCTTACCGCTATGGCCAATGAACTGGGTGTTGATACACCCAAGGTGCCTTTCGTGGCCTCTGCTCCGGAAGCAATGCATGAAAAAGCTATTGCTATTGGTTCTTGGGCGGTAACTATGGGGGTCCCCACTCACGTTGGCAGCATGCCCCCGCTTGAAGGCAGTGATTTAGTTTATGGTATAGCGACGCAAATTGCCCATGATGTCTACGGAGGTAATTTTATCTTTGAGATGGACCCGCTGATCGCTGCCGGAAAATTATTAAATGCTCTGGAATACCGGTCCTGGAAACTTGGCGTTCATAGGCAAGCTGCTAAAAAATTCCATACTTCACTCGCTCAAGGGTGGTAAGGAAGGGGGAAAAATCTTATGTCCATTGATCATATATATGAAGGTGCTGTTACTGATCCCCATAAACAAGGAACAAAGATTTTTCGCAGGGCCTATGACGGTACAATAATCGCTCTGACTTATGCAGAAATTCTTTTGAATAAAGCAATTCAAACTTACGGCCCCAAACAGGAAATTGCTTATCCTGATACAGCCTACCATCTTCCGGTTATTACCTGCCTTTCGGGAGAAAATGTCACCACTTTAGGCGAACTTGTCCCGATTCTTAACCGGATGCGTAACCAGGTGCGCTCAGAACGCAACTTTGAAAATGCCCGCCTTTGGGGGGAATCTGTCCTGTATGCAGCCGAAATCATTGAAGCCCTGCATTATTTGGAAGGTGATGAACCCAAGGTTGAGCCCTGGACAGGCTTTCTTGGTGACCCGGTAGTCCGCAAACATGGAATTAAGATGGTTGACTGGACAATACCCGGGGTTGCTGTCATCATGGGCCGGGCTGTAAATTCCCAGGCGGCTAAAAAAATTGTTGATAACCTGATGGGCAAAGGTTTTATGATTTTCCTTTGCGATGAAATTATTGAACAGTTGCTGGAAAAGAACGTAAAAATAGGCTTGGACTATATTGTTTTCCCGTTGGGTAATTTTACCCAGGTTATTCATGCGATTAATTATGCTTTCCGGGCAGGCATGTCTTTTGGCGGTATTCCTGCCGGGTGTCGCGAAGAACACCGCGACTACCAACGCCGGCGGGTCCGGGCTTTCGTCCTAAGTCTCGGTGAACTGGACGATGTTAAAATAGCTGCCGGTATGGGGGCTATTTTCATGGGTTTCCCGGTCCTGACCGACCAGGTGTTGGGAGAGGATATGACAATTCCGGATTGGTATATATCGGAACCGGACTATGATAAAATTGTGCCCTTGGCCCTGGAAATACGCGGTATCAAGCTTACGAATATCGAAATTCCTGTTCCTATCAATTTCGGCCCTGCCTTTGAAGGGGAGACAATCCGGAAAGGGGATACCTTCGTTGAGTTCGGCGGCGGCAAAACAACCGGCTTTGAACTTGTCCGCATGGTCGGTGCTGAAAATGTTGAAGACGGCAAAGTAACTGTCATTGGTCCGGAGATTGACAGCATTCCGGAAGGCGCCAGGCTGCCTTTGGGAATTATGATTGATATCTACGGGCGTAAAATGCAGCAAGACTTTGAAGGAGTCCTGGAACGCCGGATTCACTACTTTGGCAACTATGGGGAAGGGGTATGGCATGTTGCCCAACGTGATTTAATGTGGGTAAGGATTTCCAAAGACGCCCGGGCCAAAGGTTTCCTGCTTAAACACTTTGGTGAACTTCTTTTAGCTAAATTCAAGCAGGAATTCCCGGCAATCGTTGACAGGGTCCAGGTCACTATCTATACGGACCAGGCCGAAGTAGAGAAAAATATTGTCATTGCCCGGGAACGCTATCGCTCCCGGGATGACAGGATGAAGACTCTTACTGACGAATCAGTTGAAGATTTTTATTCCTGTTTACTGTGTCAATCCTTTGCCCCCAACCATGTTTGTATTGTTACCCCGGAGCGGGTTGGTCTCTGCGGCGCCGTTAGCTGGCTGGATGCCAAAGCTTCTTATGAAATAACGCCCACAGGACCCAATCAGCCTATCCCCAAAGGAACGGCAATTGACGAAGTCAGGGGTATGTGGCAAAGCTGCAACGATTACCTGCGGAAGGCTTCAAACTACACCTTGGAGGAAGTTAACCTTTACACTCTTATGGAGAAACCGATGACTTCCTGCGGCTGCTTTGAGGTAATCATGGCTATTGTCCCGGAAGTAAACGGTCTTATGCTTACAACCCGGGAACATACGGGCATGACCCCTTGCGGCATGACTTTCTCCACCTTGGCGGGAACCATCGGCGGCGGTCTTCAAACCCCGGGCTTTATGGGAATCGGCCGCTCCTATCTTATCAGTAAGAAGTTTATTCCGGCTGACGGCGGTATTGCCCGGATAGTCTGGATGCCCAGGGAACTTAAAGAATTCCTGCGCGCTGACTTTGTCCAACGCTCAATCCAGGAGGGACTTGGTGAAGATTTTATTGATAAGATAGCTGATGAGACTGTCGGCACAAGCATAGATGAAATCATACCTTTCCTGGAGGAAAAAGCTCATCCTTGCTTTGAACTGGATTCATTATTATAATTACAGGAGCCAGGAGTCAGAAGTCAGGAGACAGAATTAGAGGACAATTACAAAACTTTTTTGAATGAGTTTAATCAATTGCTGTAATTATATTTTTAGGGTATAATCCAACTGTTTGTATCCTTAAAGAAATACACTGTCCCTACTGAATTCTGACTACTTTACAGGACAACCTGAACAGATAATCATAAGAAGAAAAGGGGTAAAAATATGGCCCTATCAGGCTTGGAAATATATAAACAATTACCGAAGAAAAACTGCGGAGAATGCGGTACTCCGACTTGCCTGGCTTTTGCCATGGCCTTATCAACAGGGAAAGGCGTACTGGACAGCTGCCCATATGTTACAGATGAGGCCCGGGAAAATCTGGCTTCGGCCTCTGCACCTCCGATCAAAGCAATTACCTTCGGCAATGGCTCAGTTATTGGTGATGAGACAGTTTTGTTCCGCCATGACAAGACCTTTTACCATCCGACAACTTTAATTGTCCAGGTTTCCGATGCTTTAAGTGATGAGGAAATTACTACAAAAGTAAAAGAAATTAATGACATGGAATTCGACAGGGTAGGGTTGCATTATTCTTTGGACGGAGCAGCTGTTATCCAGGAATCCGGAGATGGGCAGCGTTTTGCCCGGGTTGCTGCAACTGTTGCTGCCGCGACTGAAAAATCTTTGCTGCTGTTGAGTAATGATATTGAAGCCTTAAAAGCCGCTGTTCCTTCCTTAGCTTCCCGTAAACCGCTCATTGGAGCAGCTACGGAAACCAACTATGAAGCTGTGGTTAATTTCGCCAAAGAACAGGCTGTTCCGGTAATTCTAAGAGCTGAAGGCTTGGATGCCCTTAATGAACTTGTTACAAAAGCCCAGGCTCTGGGTTACAAAGAATTTGTCCTTGATGCCGGCTCCAAAACTCCCGGCCAAACCCTGGCTGATTTGACTCAAATCCGCCGTCTGGCTATCAAGAAAAAATATCGTCCTTTTGGCTATCCGACAGTGGCCTTTACCACAAAAACAGGACCTTTGGACGAAATCCTTGAGGCTTCAGTTTATGTTGCCAAATATGCCAGTGTGGTTGTTTTAAAAACTGCAGCCAAGGCCCATCTCCTGCCATTGATGACTTTACGGCAAAATCTCTTTACAGACCCGCAAAAGCCAATTCAAGTTGAACCTGTCCTGCATACTGTCGGCGAAGTTAATGAGAATTCACCTTTTTATATAACCACAAATTTCTCCCTGACTTATTACAGTGTTGAAGGTGAGGTTGAAGCTACTAAAATTCCCAGTTACATTTTACCAATTGATACCGATGGGACCTCTGTTCTGACTGCCTATGCCGCCGGAAAATATGAACCTGATAAAATTGCCGGGGCAATTGCCGCTAGCGGTATTGCCGATAAGGTTAATCATAAAAATGTCATCATCCCGGGTTATGTCGCTGTCATCTCCGGCAAACTCCAAGAAGAATCCGGTTGGAAAGTTATTGTCGGGCCCCGGGAATCCAGCGGAATTGTGGCTTTCTCCAAATCACTTTAAGAGTATAAATCAAATTTTTTTCGGGCGCAAAAATAAAAATCAGCTATTATTCTGGATCACATTGTTCATATGAGGAAGTGGACCGCTATGCCCCAAAGCATCGTAAAATTCTTGCCGGACAATCTTACAATTACAGTTGAAAATGGTACGTCACTGCTCCAGGCAGCCTCTCTGGCCGGCATAAACCTTGTATCCGGTTGCGGAGGTAATGGGACTTGCGGCGCTTGCAAGGTGGTTGTATCTGCTGGTCAGCCCGGGATTGCCAGCAAGGGCAGCCTGAGCAGCGAACAAATTGCTCAGGGAATACGCCTGAGTTGTCAGACACTGGTGACTGAAAATCTGACTGTTGAGATTCCCCCGGAATCCCGCCTGCAGGAGCATCAGATCTTAACTGTGGACAGTGTAATGAACAAGATTAAGTTTGGCACAAAAACATTTCCGTCCGGAAACAGGGAAGACAAAAATCTTATCAGAGAGAGGGAAACAGGTCTATTTCAAAAATATGGCCAGCACCCTCTGGCCACTAAAGTGCGCCTTCAGCTTGCCGGACCTACTTTAACGGATAATGCCGGTGATTGGACCCGCTTGTCTATGGAGTTAAAAAAAGTCCTGCAGTCCGGCGATAAACCAATCAATATTCCTTTATCAGTACTGAAAAAGCTGCCGGAATCTTTACGTGACGCCAATTGGGATATATCAGTTATTTTAGCTGATCTGGATTCAGGATATACTGTCACAAAAGTTGAAGCCGGCAATAACCGCCCGGCTTACGGTCTGGCAATAGATATTGGGACAACAACAGTGATTGTCTGCCTGTTGGATCTCAGCAACGGTAATATTCTTGATAAACAAGGCACTTTTAATAAACAGGCCAAATATGGCGATGATGTTATTTCCCGCATTGTCTATGCAGTGGAAAGCCCGGAAAACCTGCAGAAAATGCAGCAGCTGATTATTGACACTGTCAATGATTTAATAGATAAGATCCTGACCCGGCAGAAGCTTGATGCTGCAGAACTGGCAACGGCAGTTGTGGCCGGGAATACAACCATGACCCAACTTTTCCTGGGTATAGATCCCCGTTATATACGCCTTGAACCCTACATTCCTGCGCTGAATAATATCCCATCAGTAGCTGCCCGGGAAATTATCCTGCCGGAAGGCCGAAAAATTGGGCTTCACCTCCAGCCCGAAGGTTTGGTCCATATCTTTCCCGCAGTCGCCAGTTATGTTGGAGGCGATATTGTTGCCGGCACGCTGGTTACGGATATGGCCAATGATGAAGAAATTGTTCTGTTTATTGATATCGGTACCAACGGAGAAATCGTTTTAGGCAATAAAGACTGGCTGGTTTCCTGTGCCAGTTCAGCCGGGCCTTGTTTTGAGGGCGGAGGCATTTCCTTCGGCATGCGGGCTATGCCGGGCGCAATTGAAAGGATTAAGATTGACCCGGCAACCCTGGAGGTAACATGGAAGGTAATAGGCAATATTTCCCCCCTGGGCATCAGCGGCTCCGGTTTGGTTGATTGTTTGGCTGAATTGCTGAATGCCGGAATAATCGACCGTGCCGGAAATTTTCAACTTGACCATCCTGTTGTTTCCGAACGTCTCAAAGCTATTCCTGATGAGAAGATATTTGTTTTAGCCTGGGCTCAGCAGGCTGGGGGAAAAGATATATTAATAACCGAAAATGATGTAAAAAATATCATCCGGGCAAAAGGCGCAATTTTTGCCGGGATCCGTTCATTGCTTAGAGCAGTGGATATGGAAATTGACATGATCAGCCGGATCGTTATTGCCGGGGGATTCGGAAATTACCTTAATATTAACGACTCAGTCAAAATCGGCTTACTGCCGGACCTGCCGCCGGAGAAATATCAATACATTGGCAATTCCTCTCTTAAAGGCGCCTGTCTGGCCTTGCTTTCTCAGAATGCCTGGCAGGAAGCCCAGGAATTAAGCCGCAGAATGACATATATTGAGCTTTCAGTTGGTCCCGCATTTATGGATGAATTTGTTTCAGCCCTGTTTTTACCTCATACAGATTTTTCGCTCTTCCCATCTGCAACAACTTGAAATGGCAATTGAAATTATGAATTCCGTTTGGAAGGAGAGAGGCTTATGCCTGTAACCCTGGTAAAAGAAAGATACACCGGCAAAGTCGGAGAGATTGTCCTGGGAGCTATTCCGGAACAGGGCGGGACGAGAACCTCCGTTGTTACTGTTGGCAGTGACAGTACCCTGCCATTCCTTCATTTTGAGGGAAAAATAGAAAACCGTGCGGTAATTGCAATGGAAGTCAATGATATCAACCCGCCTTGGAATGAGACGGCAAAGGCAAGTTTCAACGGTGTTCTTGACAACCCTGCTGTCTGGGCCCAAAAATGTGTCAATGAATTCGGAGCCGATCTGATTTATCTGAAATTCATCGGCGCTGATCCCGAAGGGATAAAGCGCAGCCCTGACGACTGCGCGCGGATAGCTAAAGAAGTTCTGTCCGCAGTTGGAGTACCTTTGATTATCTGTGGCTGTGATGA
Source organism: Desulfitobacteriaceae bacterium (assembly GCA_035561335.1). Lineage (GTDB taxonomy): Bacteria > Bacillota > Desulfitobacteriia > Desulfitobacteriales > Desulfitobacteriaceae > UBA2264. Next base: position 1,620 of record DATMXV010000401.1, on the reverse strand, counting down.
CCCGGAAAAAGATAATGAAATTATAGCCGCGGTTGCCGAAGCTTGTTCCGGGGAGAATCTTTTATTAGGTTCCGCTGAACAGGATAATTATAAATCCATAGTCGCGGCGGCGATGGTTCATAAACACAATGTCATCGCCCGTTCCCCATTGGATATAAATATCTGCAAACAGTTAAATATCCTGATCAATGAAATGGGCCTGCCTTTAAACCGCATTGTTATTGACCCGATGATAGGAGGGCTTGGTTTTGGGATCGAGTATGCCTATTCGATTATGGAGCGGGTCCGGCTGGGTTCATTAAGCAATGATAAAATGCTTTCCATGCCTATGATTTGCACAGTAGGCTATGAAGCCAACCGGCCCAAGGAAGCTAATGCTTCGGTTGAAGAATTTCCGGGCTGGGGCGACCTGGAAGACAGGGCGGTACTTTGGGAGGCTTTAACCGCCTCGGCTTTGCTTCAGGCGGGAGCAAATATTCTTCTCATGCGCAACCCTGCAGCAGTAAAACTAATTAAGAACAACATCGCAGACCTGATGAAAGCCGATTAATTAAGCAGTATTCTGGGAAAGGTCGTGCACAGATGATTATTATTGGTGAACGTATCAATGGGATGTTTAAAGATATAGGGGACGCCCTGCGCAATAAGGATCCCAAGCCTCTGCAATTCTGGGCGGCCAAACAAGAGGAAGGCGGAGCTCATTATTTAGATGTAAACTCCGGACCGGCTATCCCAACTGAAGAGCGTCCTGAGGCCTACAAGTGGATGGTTCAGGTTATACAGGAGGTTACTGATTTGCCGCTTGCTCTAGATTCTACAAACTACAATGCGATTGAAGAAGGCCTGAAACTATGCAAACGCCCGGCAATGATTAATTCAGTTCCTGCCGAGCGCCCTAAAATTGAACGTGTTTTTTCTATGGCTCTCCAATATAATGCCCTGGTAATAGGACTTACCATGGACAATAAAGGCATTCCTAAAGATGCTGAAAACAGGGTGGCCTTTGCCATGGAATTGGTTGCTGCTGCTGATGAGTTTGGCTTTCCGATGGAAGACCTGTTCCTTGATCCGCTCATCCTTCCTTGTAATGTTGCCCAGGAACATGCTCCTGAAGTTTTGGAAGCATTACGTCAAATTAAAACCCTGGCTAATCCAAGTCCGCGAACTGTTCTTGGCCTTTCCAACGTATCCCAAAAATCACCTGAACGGCATTTAATAAACCGGACATTTTTGGCTATGGCCATGGCTTGCGGTCTGGATGCCGCAATTATGGATGCTAACGATGATAACTTGATAGATGTCGCTGCAACCTGTGAAATACTTTTGAATAAGAGTATTTATGCTGATTCCTATCTTAAAGTATTCCGGGCCCGGTGAACAATTAGTATTCAGAAAAACTTTTGAATTTGAATATGCTGCAAAAATATAAATGATTCCAATTTACTGACCTCTTGCATTATTGAGTTTTGAGAACCTTTGTTCAATGAAAAAAGCGGATTTTATCCGCTTTTTGCGTTTGTCGAACCAATTCCCTTGAGCTCTAAAATTTCTGAAGTATCAAAATTACTTGAAAATCAGACACTTCTCTCACTCCGGCTCCTGAATTCTGAGTTCTCATTC
>DATMXV010000400.1:0-4386 GCA_035561335.1 Desulfitobacteriaceae bacterium | reverse complement strand
ATAAGTAAGGATACCCTCATAGATTGCCCTGGCCGCTTTTTTTTGAAAATCAGGCGAACCTAATAATTTTTCTTCCTCAGGATTGGTCAGAAAACCAAGTTCGACTAAAATCGCCGGCATTACGGTATTTTTGATAACATAAAAAGCGGCGTCTTTGACCTTGCGGTCATTGGATCCCAGTTGTCTCAGCAACTCAGCCTGGACAGCTTCTGCCAATGCCCTGGATTCAGCGTTTTCAGGATTAGCGGAACTGTAATAAGTCTCGGTTCCCCTGGCCTCAGTATTGCCGCCGGCATTGTTGTGGATACTGACAAACAAATCCGCTTTGGCCTTATTGGCAATGTTTACCCGGACTTCGAGATCGGCCGGCGATGAACCGCCCGGAAGAGTATCGGCGGAACGCGTCAGTACGACATTGCCTCCGGCGGAGCGGATAATGTCCGCCAGGGCCAAGGCAACAGCGAGATTATTATTTTTCTCATAAGTGCCGCTATAGCCGATTGCGCCTGTATCTTTACCCCCATGACCGGCATCGACAACAATGGTTAAGCCTGCCAGTAAATAGGGGGGCTGAACTGTACCGGCTGCCTGTTCCTTTACTGTCTCCGAAAGTACGGCAGTTCCTCCGACCAGCTTAACAGTCGCCCCGCTTATCCGGGAAAAACCGCGCATGGCGGAATAAGTCATCGGCGGAATACCTGACGGGCCGGATAAGAAAAGAGGCGCATTCTCCCTGGCGGCAAGAGCCCCAACCACCAGGCCGTCGGGGAAATTTTCACCGGTTGTAAGATATGCTTTGTTTTCCTCAAAAATGTCTTCCGCAAACCAATAAACCTTAGCGGCTGTTTCGTAGCGGTTACTGCCGGCAAGCCGCTGAACGCCGGGAATCCCCTTTAAGGTTGTCTCCGGAATAACTCCTTCTCCGCCAATAACCAAGGTTTTAGGAGCTTCGTCACCCGCTATCAGTTTAATAATCTCTTCTTCAGTTGCCTTGGGCAGACCTTGCTTTTGGGTTAGGAGAATCGGGGTTTCCGTAATCCCGGCATAGGGGGAAATTGCCAGGGCATCCGGAAAGTTTTCCCCGCTGGCCAGAATAACCTGACTGGTTCCGCCCAGTCTTTCGGCGACCAGCACAGCAGTATCATACCGGTCTTTTCCGCCGATTCGTTCCCAGGAAATATTCTCCCTCTCCAAAGCCCCGGTAATATTGTCCCCCATTAACCGGTCACTGCCCAGGATAACAACCTTCCCTGCGCCCAACCGCCGGATCTCGGCCAATACCTGGGTATCCATTTCGCTGGGAAAAGTCAGGAGAATCGGGGCGTCCAAACTATGTGACAATGGTACGGCAACCAAAGAATCGGGGAAATCATCTGCCCGGGCCAGAATCACTGTTGAGGCCTCTGACCAGCCTTTCTGAGCGACTTGAATGGCTGTCTCTATCCTTGTCTTTCCGGCAATCCGTTCTGTCTCAATGACTGAAGCAGAAGCATACTTCACTTGTAACCCGGCGAACCCGCATAAAAAAATGAGTAAAGGTAAACTGCTCCAGATCAAAAACCGCCTCATCTGATCCCTCCATTCACAGGACCCTGTCACAATATAAATAATTTTAAACAAATATAATATCAAGAGATAATTGTGTCTGAATATCCTTACTTAAGTAAACTCCGCCTGTATCAGTATCGTAATCCTAATAATGGTTCGACGAACTTTCGACAATTCCTCCTTTATTCACTGGAATTTTGGTTATAAAGTTCCATTCTTTTACCAAAAATCACCGGATTAATTCCTTGATAATATTTAATATGCGTTCAGGCACCAGATTTGGCCCGCCTAAAGCAACCGCCTCCATCCCCTCCCGGTTCTGCAGCACTTCCCCAAAAAGGTCTGAGCGGCCGGTGGGGGAAACCAGCAGGAGATTTGTCCCTTGCAGGGCCGCAAGCAGGCCTCCTGTCAGGGCATCCGGAAAATCTTCGCCTGTTGCCAGATAAATTACCGAACCCGTAACGGGGTATTCCAGAAACACATCTGCCGCGGTTTCATAACGGTCAGACCCGGCAAGACGGCGGGCGCCGGATAATTGTCCGAACAAGAGACCGGACACCCGGACCTCACCCCCGATTACGAGAGTTTCCGTGACGGAAAGCTGTCTTAAAGAACTCTCTGTTTCCGGATTAAGCATTTGCGCATCAGTTAACAGAATTGGTTCCCCATTCCGGGCAGCCTGGGAAGCAACCGCTAAGGCGTCAGGGAAGTTTTCTCCGTTAACCACAATTGCCTTACCGGTTGTTCCCAAGGCCTGGGCAATGGCCGAAGCAGTCGCATAACGATTCGCTCCCCCAATCCGGTTAACCTGATATCCTTGGGAACTAAGCTGACTCTGCACTTGCTCGGATATGACTCCGGTGCTTCCCAGAAGAATTATCTTTTCAGGGGCCAGCCTCTTAATCTCAGCCAGGACCTCCGCGGGCAGGCTTTGAGAATTTGTAAGCAAAATTGGCGCATGCTCCTTATAGGCCAGGGGGACGCCGCTTAAAGCATCCGGAAAATCATCCTCCCGGGCCAGGAGAACTGTATCTGTTCCGGCCGGAAAAGCGGCCTTGGCAATCTCAATCGCTGTTTCCCGCCGGTTCTTCCCGGCTAAACGCGTTATTTTAAGACCTGGCGCATATCCGGCCTGATAAATGCCGGGCTCATAAATACCAGCCTTAATCTGATTTGCGGTCGTTCCTCCGCCAACCGGAATCCAGCGTGAACCGGACCAACGGTAAATATACCCCATAAGGCCCGAACTGCCGGCCGGTATTTGGGCCTGGACAGTTAAAGTCAGCATCTTTTGGGGATTGCCTGTAAAATCAACGGCAAAGGCCGGACCCCCGGGTAAAATTTCACTTGGAAGATTTTCCGGCGAAGACACCTTTTTTAAATCAAGCTGTACGCTTTGGCCGAAAGCCTTGGCCGGAACAAGCAAATCGGCCTGACTGCCGCCGGCTCCCTTGACCAATCCTCCCAAAGCGGTTATATTTGCCGGGGCGTTCAAACCTTGAACCGGCTCATAAGCAGAAGCAGACAGTCCGGCATCCACCCTGCCAAATCCATACTGGTCATCCCGCCCCGGGACGCCCAGGTCTTTGGCGCCGTTTTCCAAGGCAATCTTCACTTGCCCCGCAGGCCAATCCGGATGTTTGCTCCAGATCAGGGCGGCAACACCCCCTACAAATGAGGATGCCATGGACGTACCGTCCGCAACAGCATAGGTTGAGCCCTTCTCTTTTGTCCAATAAGCACTGACAATGTCCATTCCCGGGGCGGAAAGTACACTTTCGGGACCGGCAGCCGAGATCCGGGCTATTTGATCAGCTCTGTCTGTGGCGGTTACGGCAATAACCTGGGGATAACAGGCCGGATAACTGATTCCGGGGTTGTTTTCTTTAAGAGGGTCAAAATTACCGGCAGCCGCAACCACCAGCGCCCCGTTTTCCACGGCATATTCAACGGCACTTCTTAGGACAGCGGTTTCCGAATCAGAACCCATACTCAGGTTTATAATCCCGGCGCCGTGATTTACCGCCCAGACAATACCCGCGGCAATAATATCGTCAGCCCCTTCTCCGGCCTTGTCCATAACTTTGACAGGCATGATTTTCGCCTGATAAGCTACGCCAACTATTCCGCTGTTATTTAACTCCGCTGCCGCAATTCCTGCGACATGGGTTCCGTGTCCGTTGTCATCCTGAACTGCCTTGAGATCAGTACTGTCAAGGATAGCGTTATATCCTCCCACCAGCTTATTTTTTAAATCAGGATGATTCAGGTCGACCCCGGTATCTAAAACGGCAATCGTGATTCCCTGTCCGGCCGCCCCGCTCGACCAGGCTTCAGGTACATTAGTGATATTCAAGTTATATTCGTCAGCATACATTGGGTCACTGACATTAATTGAAGCGATTTTTTTCAGGCTATTTCTTTCGGCGCTTACTACTCCCTGTTTTGTTCTTAATTGTTTGATTATTTCATCAGGATTTTCCCCGGCTTGGACAACCAGGGTCGCGAAATCCAAAGGGCCTTTTTTCAAGACCTTTGCTCCTACCTGAGAGGCAACTGTTTCCGGTTCGATATCTTTCAAGCGGACGATAATCTGCCGGGCAACCTCAGACTGATTTGTACTCGTTTGGCTAACGGCGGCAATTGCTTGGCCCGCAGCTGCCGGCAAGGGGTTTGCCAAGTATTGGGAACCAAAGATCATATTAAATGCCGCTGTCAGGACAAGAAAAAAAACTGTCTTTTTTTTGTACATTCAAGTGCCCCTTCCTCTTTTATTTCTTGTTCTGTGGTTTTATTCGACAGTAATTTCAATTCTTCCTTTATCTCCCTGTTCAAACC
>DATMXV010000399.1:0-12260 GCA_035561335.1 Desulfitobacteriaceae bacterium | reverse complement strand
TAAAAATGATAAAAAATATTTAGTAAAAATGGCAGTAAATATCGTAATCATGTCTGTTTTATTGTTATGCATTATGATGCCCGTAACGACGGGCTTGGCGGCTCCTCCCTATGCAGTGACCTACAGCGGCAATGGCAATACCGGGGGAGAAGCACCTGTCGACAGCAAACAATATTCGCGGAATGCCACAGTCACAGTTTTGGGCAACACAGGAAACCTGGTTAAGACAGGCTATACCTTTGCCGGGTGGAATACGGCAGCTAATGGCAGCGGAACAAACCGGGCAGTGGGTTCTACTTTCAGGATGCCCGGCAATAACGTAACCCTGTATGCCAAGTGGACGGCAAATACTTATACAATAACCTACAATGGTAATGGCAGTACGGGTGGAACAGTCCCTACAGACAGTAATGCTTACGTTCAGGGCGCCACTGTTACTGTAAAAGGTAATACAGGAACATTGCTTAATCCGGGTTATACGTTTGCCGGGTGGAATACGAATCCCTTTGGAACCGGAACTGATTATGCCGCCGGGGCAAAATTTAACATGGGCGCCGCAAATGTAACCCTGTATGCCAAATGGACGGCTTCTGCGCAGAAAGTCCTCAAAGTTCTGGAAGTACAGCCCGGTCCCGGAACCGCGCAAACTTCCGCCTACCAACTGCAGAATGGTACGGTTGGCAATCTTTATATGGCGGTTACCCATATGCCCATGTTCCAGTTTATCAGTACTATAGATGAGTTAAACGGGAAATATGATATTATCTTCATAGGCAATCATACGTATCAGGATACTGTAGCCAACCGGCATTATAAGCTCTCTTTCTTAAATAGGTCAAGCACTGTAACTGTCCGGTATAGTGCGGCAGGTTTTCATTATACTACATTACAAACCGGCTCTTCCCACTTTGTTTTACCGCAAGGGGGTAATAATGAAACAGATTCGTGGGAAAATTACAGCCCAAATGATATCATCAACCGCCAAGCCGCACTGTTAGAGGATTATATTCAATCCGGACAATTAACAGTGTTTGCAGATACTATTTTTACTGACAGTAATCTTCAAGATACAATTTTGTATAATAAATTCGTGACATATCGTAATAACAGTTCTTATCCTAATTTCCACAGCCTGGCAAGCATCAGTCTTAATGATCTGGCAGCCAAGTATGCCTCCGCCAATCAGAGACCTTCTTTAAGCATTAATACCGTTCCTCTGGAGTATGACGGCTCAAATGCCCAGGCGGATAATAAGACCATGAGTTTCGGGTTTGATGTTAACGGTCCCAATCCGCTGGTGGCAAGCTTATTTATTGACGTCAATGGAGACGGAGTTTTTACGGATGCGGAAAAAGTCCTGGCCAGTGGAACAATTACAACAAATATACCGGCCGAGGGAAGTTATTCTCTGAACTACCGGGTACCGGACTCTTTCACAGGCTTGCAGCCCTGGAAGCTGGTACTTGAGGATACCGTAACCCATGTAAAAAATTACAGTACCGGATATACTGCTTTTAAAGGCAGTCCCTTGAATGTCCGGGTTTTGCAGTTAATACCGGCCTCCGGGACGACTCTCAATATTCAAACAGGACTATTACAACCCTTAAGTAAGACCGGGGAATACAATATTAGCGTGACAGTCATGAAAATCTCGGATTTTGACAATAACTGTCCTAATCCGGCGCCGACGACGCTAACCGGGGTTACTGCTCCGACAAAATTAAACGCCAATTACGATATGGTGATTCTGGGATTTGCCGATATTTACGGTAATTCCGACCTGAAACAGTCTGCGGCTATTCAGGAATTAAAGAATTTTATCACTACCGGGCAAAGCGTTATGTTTACCCATGACAGTTTAACCTTTGATACTAACAATACTACCGGCTGGGATTATAATCTGACCAAACAATTCCGTGATCTTATCGGTCAGAATATTTATCAGCAAAATGCTTTGCAAGACCCTGCCGACCCTTATGTCCCGGCGGATCTCAGTAACCGGCTCCCCTATCCCTCAGCAACAAATAAATCTTACGGTTTTTCCCGCCTGACCCTGGACCGGGCTAACAATGGGAACGAATTCCCAACTGCGACCAGCACGGCAAAGCTTAATGACGGCCTGATTACGAAATACCCTTATATCCTCGGGAATACATTGTCAGTGGCCACAACCCACCATCAATATTATCAATTAGATCTGGAAGATCCAAGCCTGGTCCCATGGTTCACCTTAGCGGGTACAGGATTTAACAGCCTTGACGGCCGGAACGATTATTATACTTACACCCGGGGTAATATTACCTTTTCCGGGACCGGCCACTCTGCGCCCAATAATGCCGAAGAGCAAAAGCTGTTTGTTAATACCATAATTAAGGCTGCCCGCGGCGCCAATCATGCTCCGGTGGTAGATATCTATGATTTAAATAACGGACAGGAGATTTATAACACTCAGGATAAACTGGATTTCTCTTTTAAAGCCAGTGACTTGGACATTACTAAAGACAATATTCTCAAAGTCAGTATTGCTGTAACAGATAACGACAGCCGGATCACAACCCAGGTTACGGATTTTATTGCTGACAACACCCATTATACTGACGCAAATCTTGACAGTAACCATGCTTTCAGTGTTCAGAACAACAGTACTGTCCAAATATCGATGCCGAAGATTGTTTCCGATACAACCGGTAATTTCTCAATTGAAGTTACGGCCCAGGATACTTCTCAGGCGACCGGAACCAAGAAAATCACTCTCCGGCAGGTAAGCCCGCCCTCCCTGACTGTGAGTACGGCCGGTAATAATTATTATCTGGTCAATGACAGCGGCGAGACAACGTTTAGGATCACTCCATACAATAATCCCGGTAAAGATATGACCAATATCCAATTGATCATTGACAAGGACCAGACAGGTGTTTACTCTGTCAGTACGGATGCGGTGAGCAACATCTCCGATAGCGGCAATACGATAACCATAGACCTTCCTGATTATCTGGTAAATGATATTGATCATTGGACAGAGCAGCAGTATGTCATCCACACGCTTTTCCAAGCTCCGTCAGATACTAAACTTAACTATCACTTGAAGTTTGATACTATGCTCAACGATGTTTCCCAGACCGTAACTACAGACAGATCAATCGATTTCCATATCCAAAGCGGAGAGATTCGCGGGGAAGTCAAGGACCATAAAGGCCGCAGTATTAAGAATATCCAAATAACTGTTACAAATGGGAATAATGAGCAGCAGGTCCAGACAAGCAGTACGGGAGCCTATAGCTTCACTAATTTGAAATCAGGTACTTATACAGTTTCCGCCGCGGGACGTAATGGCGACAGTGTGGATGTGAAAACGGGAGCGCAAGGGGATTGGACACTGAATAGTAACAGTGTCAGTATCTCCTTGAGCAACAGTCCGTCCGACAGCGGCAGCTACCAAAAAGAAGTTGATTTTCGCTTAAATGGGACATTAATGAACAATATAAGTCTGCTCAGCCTGATGACAAATAATGATCAAAATAATGATCCAGATGATGATTCGACTGAGACTGAATGTGTGCCCAATGGCATAGCCTATGCCAAACTGAACTTCAGCTTGAATCGTCCCGTAGAAACTATGACTATTGATCTGGATATTACCCTTCCGGATAATACCCTTAATAATCAACCTGCTTTGAAAAATGTCACATTTACCCTTAACGGTACTGATTATCCGGGCAGTTTTCAGATCAGTCCTCCGAATGATGGTTATACCTATACCCTGACACTGCCCGCTGATTTACCAAGCGGCAGTTATGAACTGGTAATTTCCCTGGCTGTAGGCAACTCGGTTGAGCCCGGTGATACGGTCGTAATGCAGATCAAAGATATTATTACAAGCGAAGAAAATGCTGATCAAAGTGATACAATATCGCCTAGTAATGCTTCTGACAAAGCATTATTCGGAGATTATATTTTAAAAATAAATATTAAACAGCCGCCTTCTATCTTGTAGGGATATAGGGAGTTGGGATAAAGGATTCTTAAGGCTAAGGGAGTTAACAATGCCCTTGGCCTTTCTCCTGCAAGCGAAAATTTTTTAATGGGTATAGAAATGAAGATTAAAGATATTATTGAAGGATTTTTTCGTTATCTCCTTGTCGGCGGGACCGCTTTCCTGGTTGACATAACCCTGCTCTATGTATTTAAAAATTATGTCTTTGCCGACCTGGCTGAAACAGGTGTCTATATCGCCACTGCGATCGGTTTTACAGCCGGCCTGATTTACAATTATATCTTTTGTCTGGTTTTTGTGTTTAAAAGCGCCAAAGAGCAGGATAAGGGCAAATCCATTGGTTCCTTTTTAGTTTTTGGGATTATCGGGGCCGTGGGATTGCTGCTGACAGAACTGGGCATGTATGTTGGAATCGAAATTCTTGCAATCAATTACTTAATAGTTAAAGTAATTATGACAGCAATAGTTTTACTCTGGAACTATGGCGTCAGAAAAATTGTGATTTTCAGTTAAAATATACCGGGATGTGATATTTTGGACAACAGGCAGGTCATAATTATCGGAGCAGGGCCGGCCGGTCTGACCGCTGCTTATCAGTTGTTAAAGAATTCGGGGATCAAGCCGATGATCCTGGAAGAATCGGAGTTTGTCGGGGGGATCTCCAGGACGGCAGTCTATAAAAACAACCGGATGGATTTGGGCGGTCATCGCTTTTTTACAAAAAACGAGCAGGTAATGGATATCTGGCAGAAGCTTATGCCTGTTCAGGGGGCTCCTTCCAGGGACGATATTCTCCTCAACCGGACCTTGGACTGGTCCCGGGACGGCCCTGATCCGGAAACAGTTGACAGGGTGTTTCTTAAACGCAACCGGGTTTCGCGAATCTTTTATCTGAAGAAGTTTTTTGATTATCCGATTTCCCTGAAATATCAGACTTTTGCCAATATGGGCCTGCTGAGGACCATGAAAGCGGGTTTTGGCTACCTGGCTTCAACCATCCGCAAGCGTCCGGAAAACTCTCTTGAGGATTTCTTTATCAACCGTTTTGGCAGGCCGCTTTTCTAAACAATAATAAAGAAGTTAAATGTTAAGGTTAAGGAGAATGTCCGTTGTTAAAATGGCCGGCAGGAAAATTGATTAATTACTGAAATCCCTATAAAATAAAAGCGGAGGAGGGAAGCATATGTCCGGAGAAATCCTGAATTTGACTGTGAATGGAATGTCCTGCAGCCATTGTGAGAACAGTGTCAAGAAAGCAGTCGGAGAGCTTAAAGGGGTTAAAGATGTTAAGGTGGATTTAAAGACTAAGAAAGTTGTTGTAGAATATGATCCGCAGAAGGCAGATTTTGAAACTATCCGGGACGCCATCGAAGATCAGGGGTATGATGTTGAACAATAGGGCTTTCGGTTTTTTGCCTCGCTTAACAAGCAGGTGTATAATGATAATGAGTTAATGTTTTAAAACAGAGAACAGAGATGAATTCACATGCTTGATTTTGAGGGGATTAATATGAAAATTCTGGTTGATTTGCATACCCATACCCTTGCCAGCGGCCATGCCTACAGTACAATTACGGAAAATGCCCTGGCCGCAGCGCGCCGGGGTCTTGAATTACTGGGGATAGCTGACCACGGTCCCAGCCTGCCGGGCGCGCCCCATCTTTATCATTTCAATAATCTGGGTGTTATTCCCGAGAAGATTCACGGGGTTAAGGTTTTAGCGGGAGTTGAAGCCAATATCATCAGTCATGAAGGGGAACTAGACCTGCCGGTTAATATTCTGGCTGAGTTGAAACTCGTTCTTGTCGGACTTCATAAAGTAAGTTATCCGGGCGGGACTATGGAAGAGAATACGCAAGCTTACATCAGGGCAATGAAAAACCCCTATACCGATATAATGGTGCATCCGGGACGGATTGATTTTGAAATGGACCTGGAACAGATTGCCCGGGCCTCCGCTCAACTAAATGTACCTGTGGAAATCAACAATAGTTCACTTTCCTCAATCAGGGCTAAAAATGAGGCCAGGAAAAATTGCAGCCTGTTTAGCCGTTATATGGCAAAATACAAAGGCCCGGTTGTTCTGGGCAGTGACGCCCACTATTGGGACCGGGTGGGTGAATTTGATGACGCGCTCGATCTGGTCCTGGAGGCAGGGATTCCGGAACAGCAGATTCTTAATACTTCGCCTGAGCGGGTGCTGGATTATCTGGCCGTCCGCCGCAAACACCGCCCAAATGTCGCTTAGGCGGATAAACGGAGGTCGAAAAACATGGACAAAGTAATTATCAGTACGGAAAAGGCGCCGGCTGCCATTGGCCCCTATTCTCAAGGGATTAAGGCCGGAAATTTAATCTTTACATCCGGACAGCTGCCTATAAACCAAAACGGGGAATTGGTTTCCGACATCGCAGGGGCAACCGGACAAGCGCTGGACAATATTAAAGCAATTTTGGAAGCTGCAGGTTCTTCCCTGGATAAGGTTGTTAAAACCATAGTTTTTTTAAGGGATATTAATGATTTTGCCGCCATGAATGCCGTATATGCCACTTATTTTCCCAACAATCCGCCGGCCCGTTCTGCTGTTCAGGCAGCATGTTTGCCCAAGGATGCTATTCTGGAAATTGAAGCAATTGCCCTGGCAGGATAGGTATTTAAACTGCGGGACGGTTAAAGTAAAATAAAAAACAGGGGCCTGGCAAAACCCCTGTTTTAATTTTATTTAGCTGGTCTTGGTTTGATCTGCTTCAACCGCAGGTTTTTTGGATACATGTTTTTTTGTAATAATTTTTTCAATTTTTTGAGGTAAATTTTCTTTTATTTTGGCTGCCTTATCGGCAGTGATTTTTTGATCCGTTACTGCCTGGTCAAGGTTAGTTGTGATTGCTGCCTGAATTTTTGCTGCCAGTGTTTCTTTGGAAATTCCTTTGGCTTGGGCAATATCGGCCAGGGATTTGCCGCTTTGCAATTCGTTTTGCAAAGTTGCGGCATCTATGCCGAGCAGGCTTTGAACTTGTTCGTGAATCACTTTGATCTTACCTTTGGCGTCCCTGCAGCCGTGGCCTTTCCATTGATCCCACTTCTTATCTAAATCAGTCTGGATTTGTTGGGAAAGTTTGGTTTTGAGAGCAGCAGCTTGTTCAGAATTTATTTTTCCGTCTTGTACTTTTTTATCGATTTTGACAGTTAAAGCAGATTCCAAGTCCTTGGCGAATTTAGCAGAATCAATCCCTTTGGCTGCGGCAATATCTTTGAGACTCTTACCGGCTTGTAATTCAGCTTTCAATTCCTGTCGCTGCAAACCAAGAAGATCTGCTGCCGAACTGAGCACATTTAAGCCTTTGAACTCAAAGCCCCGCTTTGGGCAATCTGCCTGGCTGTTACATACTGTTGGCTGTCCGGTTTGGGCATCACGCAATTGAGGAGTTTTGTTTAATGCATTACCATTGGCAGCTCCTGCTATACCCGCTGCTGCGAACAGTGCAGCCAGGGAAAAGACACAGGCCAAAGCGATATTTTTGAATTTCATGCCAGAAAATCCCTCCTTCAAACTTTTTAATTGGTGGCCACATTAAACATTATAACCTTCGTTTTTTTATCTGATGCAAATTTAGAATATAAGATTTTGTTAAGGCTGCAAGCTTAAATTTTATAAGAAGCCGGCGAATTTCTTGGTTTTTCCGGAAATAAATAATCGATTTGGTTTACGGGCTTTGAATTTTGATCTAAAAATACAATAAATTACAATGCAATATTAGAGTAAAAGACCATCTGACAAAAGGGAATACTGTAGCTTAAGTACTGAAAACTGAAAAACTTTTCTTGCTAAGGAGGAGTAGGTATGAAAATAGTGATCGCTCCGGATTCTTTCAAAGGAAGTTTAAGCGCGCGAAAGGTTGCAGATTGTATTGCCGCAGGCTTGATAAAGACTGACCCCGCATTGGAGTGCTGTAAAATCCCTTTAGCGGACGGAGGGGAAGGAACAACACATTGTGTGATAGGTGCAACAGGCGGCCGTCTTCTTTTCCGGACTGTCACCGGTCCGCTGGGCGAACCGGTCCAGGCTGAATTTGGGATTTGTGCAGACAACAAGACTGCGGTTATAGAAGTAGCCAGTGCTTCAGGCTTGACTTTAGTTCCCCCAGACCGCCGTAACCCGCTGCTCACAACTTCAGGAGGGACCGGTGAATTAATTTTGGCGGCCTTGGCTGAAGGATGCACGAAGATCGTAATAGGTTTGGGCGGAAGTGCGACCAATGATGGGGGGTTTGGCATCCTCAAGGCTTTGGGGGTCAGGTTTCTTGATCAGGATGGAATGGAACTTGAGGATAAAACAAAAAATTTGGCCGGATTGGCCAGAGTCGATCTCAGCGGCCTGGATAAACGGCTCGCTAATGTTCAGTTTACTTTAGCTTGTGATGTTGACAATCCATTATGCGGTCCCCAGGGGGCTTCGGCAGTTTATGGTCCTCAGAAAGGGGCTGACCCCGAACAGGTCCGGGAGTTGGATGGCCTTCTCAGTCATTATGCCGATGTTTTGGAGTCTGCTGCCGGACGCCGGGTGCGGGATATACCTGGGAGCGGGGCCGCAGGCGGGATCGCTGCCGGTATGCTTGCTGTCCTGAATGCCGAAATTGTTTCCGGCATAGAAGTGGTTTTAAAGTTGATGGAGGTTGAAGACCTGTTAGCCGCAGGAGGAATTGACCTGGTAATTACCGGGGAAGGGGAAATTAACGGTCAGTCTGTACGGGGCAAAGTACCGGTTGGGATAGCCCGTCTTGCTAAAGCATATGGCGTCCCGGTTATTGCCTTGACAGGGTGTATCGGTCCCGGGGCGGAAAGGGTTTACGAGATGGGGATCGAGGCGATTGTATCGGTTGCCCCCGGTCCGATCAGTCTGACTGAATCTATGTCCCAGGCTGAAGTGCTGCTGGAAGAGACCGCCGCCAGGGTTTTAAGATTATTGAGGGTTGGCAGAAAACTTGTTAAATCAAGACCCCTTTAAAAAAAACAAAGGTCACGTATCTAATATTGGCAAGGCAAAAGCTGAATATGAATAAAAGTTTAATGTTAGGAGTGACTGAAATGAACAAATCTATTTCCTTGATTTTAAGTATTGCACTTATTTTAATTTTGTCCATTATTCCGGTAGTGGCGAACACAGGAGTTTCTTCCCAAACAAGTGTCAGCGGAACAGTTGAAAGCGATACAACCGGAAGCACAAGCGATACTGAAACTGAAAGCGATACGACTGAAAGTACAAGTGATACTGAGACTGATGCTGACACAAGCGAAACAGCAGCATCTGAGACAACAGTTGTGGACAGCGATGGTCAAGCAGTAATAGCCGGGACAGTAGAGGATTCTTCGGTTTCTTGGTTTACAGAATTTGTAGATCAATTGCAATTAGCCTTGACCTTTGATCCCGTTAAAAAAGCCCGCCTGCTCGAGCGGCAGATTTTGAAAGAGCTTGCCTGTGCCCAAGAATTAGCTAAAAAAGGAAAATTATCTGAAACTCAACATGCCTTGGATAAATATAATGAGAAGATTACAGCGGCTCAGGATTTCTTAGACAAGATTGAAGATCCCGATTCAGAGGAAGCTCAAATACTGATCGAGGCTTTAGAGGACACCCAGGCGGACAATATCGAGGTTTTAACCGATTTACTTGATAAAATACCAGCCCCGGCTGCTCAAAAAATAGCTTTGAATGTCGTGCAAGGTATGGAGAAATTTGTAGAAAAAGAAACTGCAACATCAGATGAAGAGTCAGATGACTCAGATCAAGATCAAGACAAGAACAAAGACAAGAAGAAAAACAAAAAAGAAGTCAAAAAAATATTGGAAAACTACCAAAATAATTGGTTGCAGCTTTGCAATTACAATAAGCAAGAACTAAAAGCTAATCAATACCAAAAAGTTAATCAATACTTAAAAGTTAATCCATGCCTGGAAGTAAAGGAAGACCAAAAAGTAAAGGAAGACCTGAAAGTTAAAGAAGACCAAAAAGTTAAGGTATATCAAAAAGTCAAGGAAGACCAAAAAGTTAAGGAAGACCAAAAAGTTAAGGAAGATCAAAAGAACCTGATAAATTACAGCACAACCGTTTCCCCAGGTGCTTATTACCCCCAAAACCTGATGGGACAAAAGAACCTGACAGGCTCTAAAAACCTGGTCCCACAAAAGAACCAAGGAAAAAAGATCTTACCGATGAATTTTAATAATAGCCAAAAGACTCAGAAACAGTGGGGACAATATAATACAAAATCAAAAAAATAATAAGGAAATAAGTCAGTTAGTTTTTAACTGGGGATGAAATGAATGACTTTAAGGTAGAGGGAATCCCGCAACTAAGGCTTGGGTTGGGGGCTTCCCTTTTTACTGTTAATATTTAGTAGTAAATTGGAGGTGAATAAGATAGAATACAGGTGTATCCTGTATCCTGAAGGGGAGGGAAATAGAAAAATGCTTGAATGGGAAGAAAACTGGCCGTGGGAACGCTTAAAAACCGATACTTCAGCCAGAGAAACTTTTCTGGAGCACTTTCAGTCCTTCATTCGACATGTCGCCTCCCGGGTAGTTCAGCGGAATTTAGAGTGGGGTAGGGATGAGGAACTTTCGGAAGCTTTCCTGGCATTCAATCAGGCGCTTAACATGTTCCAACCGGAAAAGGGAGTGCCATTTTTAGCTTACGCGCGTTTGTTAATAAGGCGGCAGTTAATTGATTATTTTCGACGACAGGAAAAAGTTGTTCCCCTTTCTTTGAGTAAAGAAGAGGTAGGGTTTGTAGCTGAGACTTATTTTAGCGTCTCGGAGTTTCATCAACAAGAACAAAACCAGGAACGGGCAGCGGAAATTCGAGAATATTCTTTAGAGTTAGCTGAATGGGGACTGACTTTTGCAGATCTGGTTGAAGTTTCTCCTAAACACCGTAAGACCCGGGAAAACTTGCTTGGGGCAGCCCGGGAACTGGCTCATGATTCGATCCTCTGGTCTCAGGTAAAACGAACAAAAAGACTGCCCATCCAACACTTATCTCAAAAAACAGGACTTCATCTTAAAGTTTTAGAACGGGGCCGTAAATATGTTCTGGCAGTAGCTCTCCTAATTGCTCGCAGGCACGACTACATATATCTGCGTGAATACGTAATTTCGCGGGAAAGGAGTAGTTTCTCATGAGGAAAAGAAAAGCAATTGTATTAGAGAAAACCGGCGGATTTTTTCTTGTTCTGGATTCGGACGGAGCATTTCGCCGGATGCGTTCACGTTTTAAGGCCGAAGTTGGTGATGAAATTGAGCTTGCTGCTATTCAATTAAATACAACAATTAAAACTGTGCTATCGATAGCGGCTGTATTCCTTTTGACTTTTCTGGCAAGTTTAGGATGGTCATCATGGAAAACTCCGGTAGTGGTAGCCACACTATCCGTAGATATTAATCCCAGTTTGGAGTTTTCCTTGGATAAAGGGACACATATAATCAGCGTAAAGGCTAAGAATGACGATGCCTTGCAATTGCTCCAGGGAGTCAATTTAAAGGGTCGGATACTAACCGGCGCTATGAAGCTGCTGGTAGATCGGGCTGTCGAACTGAACTTTTTAAATCAAGAAAATAAATGGATTGTTTTGGGACTTTCCCAGGGATCTGAGCAATCCGCGGGAACCGGGGAACCTGATGTTCCTGCAGTGTCAGAAGGGAAGAAATTAAGTCAAACCGGTTTTGCCGAAGTGGATTGTCAGGCTCTGTTAAGCGAGTTGAATGAAACAATTGCTGCCGAAAATTTGGATCTTCGAGTAGTTATGTTCAAGCTGACTTCCCAGGATAATGTAGAAGCAAAGAAAAACGGTTTGAGTACTGGGGAATACGCTCTTTGGCAGACGGCAGAAACAGCAGGAATTTCTGTACCACAGCAAGCAGTTAAGAATTCAGCGGAAAGGTCGCAACTTCTGGAAGCCCCGGCAGTACAGAGCGAATTAAAACATAATCCGAAAGTTATTAAACCAAAATTACCTGCCGGGAGCTCCAAGCAGGTAAGTAAGAAAACTCAGGATCCTAAAAAGGGAGATAAAATAACTGAAAAGCAAAATTTACTTGAGGTAAAATCTAAATCTGAGATAAAATTTAATTCTGTGGTAAAATATAATCCTGAGGTCAAACTTAATTCTGTGGTAAAATCTAAGCCTAAGGTAAAACTACCTGAGATAAAACTTAATTTTGAGGTAAAATCTAAGCCTGAGATAAAATTACCTGAGATAAAACTTAATTC
>DATMXV010000398.1:0-9755 GCA_035561335.1 Desulfitobacteriaceae bacterium | reverse complement strand
GAATACCTGAACAGTAACATTTATTAATAAATAGGCGGGAAATATGAGTAATAAAAAGCAGAGTATAAAGAAGAGGAATAAATCACGTAAATTTGATAAAGTCAGATTGACTGTTATTAGTATTGCGGTAATTTTATTTGCTGTAATTGTAATAAAAGGCAACTTAAAAGGTAACAACGATAAATCCAACGGCAGTGATTTGATAATTCCGAAAAACGAGGTAACGGAAACAGCAAAATTTTATCCATTTAAGGTAAATGGAACCAGGATGGAGATTTTAGCGGTCAAGGCAAATGATGGCTCCATCAGGACCGCATTTAATACCTGCCAGATATGTAACAACTCTCCCAAAGCATATTACAGGCAACAAGGAGATGTGCTGGTTTGCCAGAACTGTAAAAACAGATTTAAACTGGATATGGTCGAACAGGAAAGAGGTGGCTGTAACCCTGTTCCTATAATGAAGGAAGATAAGATTGATAATGGAACAAATATAATTATTTCCAAGGATTATATTGCAACGAACAAGGACTTGTTTGCAGATAATTGGAAAACGCAATAAAAATGATTTTTTGAATTAAGCAACTCTCCATAAAATCTATACAATTAATTGGCATTATTAGAAAAAATGGAATTATTTTATATGGAGGGATACAATGAAACAAAGATCAGTACGTGAGGTACTTCAGATAGAGGGCATGACTTGTCCAAGCTGTGAAATGCGCATAGAAAATGCCTTAACCAAGCTTGAAGGTGTAATAGACGTCCAAGTCATTTTCAGCAGTTCCGAAGTTTACATTACATATGATGTAAATATCCTGGGACTGGAGCCAATTATCAAGACGATAGAAAAGTTGCACTATACTATTAGGAACAAATCGGGAGAACCGCTAACCTCTAGGACACCTGAAAGAAGAACATCAGAAGATAAAATGCCGATTAATCAGCTGCTGGGGATAGGAATTATCCTATTTGCCCTCTATCTTATTATCAAAAATACAATTGGTTTCAATTTTATCCCGGAAATTAATAAATCCATGGGATATGGGATATTATTTGCAGCCGGTTTGCTGACTTCACTGCATTGTCTCGCCATGTGTGGCGGAATCAATCTCATACAATGTATTACCTATAAATTTAACACTGGTGATCCAGACAAGTTTTCCAAACTAAAACCAGGTCTGCTGTATAACTGTGGCAGGGTTGTATCCTATACGATTATTGGAGGCATGGCAGGAGCTTTAGGCTCTGTTATCACTTTTTCAGGGGCAGCTAAGGGAATTGTTGCGGTTATCTCCGGGATATTCATGGTGATCATGGGCTTGAATATGCTTAACATCTTCCCCTGGCTGAGAAAATTAAACCCCAGGATGCCGAAGGTATTTGGTAATAAAATTTACAATAATAACGGTAAACACGGATCTTTTTATATTGGATTATTGAATGGTCTAATGCCCTGCGGACCGCTCCAGGCTATGCAGATCTATGCCTTAGGAACAGGAAACTTTGCCGCTGGAGCAACATCTATGTTTTTATTTGGCCTTGGTACTGTGCCGCTGATGTTTGGATTTGGAGCAATCAGTTCCTTATTAAGCAGCAAATTTACCCATAAGATGTTGAAAGTCTGCTCCACACTGGTAATTATTCTTGGGATAGTGATGGTAAACAGAGGCCTGGCTTTGTCCGGGATGAATATTGCTTTAGCCTCATCCTCCTCAGGAAGTGTCGCAAAAGTAGAGGGTGGTATCCAGACTGTAAAAACTAAATTGGAACCAGACAGCTATAAACCCATTATTGTCCAGAAAGGCATCCCGGTTAAATGGACAATAATGGCTGAACAAGCAGATCTAAACGGTTGTAACAATTCTATTACAATCCCAAAATATAATTTGCAGAAAAAGCTGGTTCCCGGAGATAATATTATTGAATTTACACCTGAGGAAGAAGGCAATATTGTATTTTCTTGCTGGATGGGAATGATAAGCAGCAACATTAAGGTTGTATCTGAGCTTACGAAAGTAACTGAACAAGATATCCAACAAGCTGCTGATTCGGGAGCGGCAGGAGTTACTAAGGGTAAATGCTGTGTACGAGGATCCAAAACTGCTGAACTTACAGAAAAAATATCGGCAGATAAAATAGCTATCGGTAAAATAAATCAAGGGGAACAATACGTAAGTATCAATGTCAATGATTCCGGATTTTCCCCGGCAGTAATAGTCATCCAAAAAGGAATCAAAACCAAATGGGTCATTAAGGGGGAAAGATTAAACTCATGTAATGACAAACTGTTCTTTCCTCAATACAATGCCACAATGTTTCTGAAAGAAGGAGAAAACCTGTTGAATTTTACTCCCGAAAAGGATTTTGCTTTTAGCTGTTCGATGGGAATGTTAAATGGTTATGTTAAAGTAGTTGATGATCTAAATAATGTAAATATGGATGATATCAAGAAAGAAGTGCGGGCTTATAATCCTCCGGCAGGACCCGGATGCAGAGTAAGTAACTGATCAAAAAATTGGTCATAAATACTTAAAATCAGCGAACAGGAGGTCGTAGGATGTCCAAGGAAATTACAACCCTGACCGTGAATGGAATGTCATGCAGTCATTAGCTGTTGGCAAGGGCTCCTGCAGAAGGGGCTTTTTCTTTTACACTGTCAGAAAGTGTAAATTTTGATTAGTTACAAATGAAAACTTTTCAACCAGGAGGCAATATGGTTAATACAACAAAAAAAATATTGGTAGTGGATGATGAAGTAAAGATAGTAGAGGTTATAGAATCATATCTGGAAAACAGCGGGTATTCGGTCTGCGGGGCCTATAACGGAAAAGAGGCTTTAGCAAAATTTGAAAAGATAAATCCCTTGCTGGTTGTTTTAGATTTAATGCTTCCCGATATTTCCGGTGAGGAGATATGTAAGATAATAAGGAGAAAATCAAGAGTCCCGGTTATCATGCTTACTGCCAAAACTGAAGAAGAGGATATCTTAAAGGGGCTTAATATCGGGGCGGATGATTATATCACAAAGCCTTTCAGCCCCAGAGAACTGGTCGCAAGGGTAGAAGCGGTGCTGCGAAGAGTAATTGATACACCGATACCCCTGGCTAATATTCTATCTTATAACGATAATGATTTAGTGATAGATACCTTGAAATATGAAGTAAAAAAGAAAGGTAATCCTATTAGCCTGACACCTAAAGAGTACAAGCTGCTTGTGACCATGGTTAAATACCCGGATAAAACTTTTACCAGAGATGAATTAATTTCTTTGGTAATGGGAGAAGACTTCAACGGTTATGACAGGACGATTGACAGCCATATTAAAAATATCAGGCAAAAAATTGAATCAGACCCCAAAAATCCGGAATATGTTATGACAATTCATGGTATTGGCTATCGATTTAACGGTAAATAAGGCTTCAATAAAGGTCAAATTTTCATTAGATTATTTAGATTAGAGGTATTTAGAGTATGAAACTGAGCCTGAGAACAAAACTGTCGCTGTCTTACATTTTCCTAGCTTTGATTTGTGTGCTTTTGATCAGTATTCTCACCAATTTTTTTCTGGAAAAGTATTTCAAAGAATACATTATCCAGAATCAGGAACAGAAAAATAAAGAAACCGTTTCTTTAATTAATCAACAATACAAAACAGGTGGAAAGTGGGAGACGGACGTAATCGAGCAGATTGGCATTAATGCCCTGGAGCAGGGGATGATCATCAGGGTTGCCGATCTCTCCGGAAAGATAATTTGGGATGCCACGGTCTATAATCATGGGCTGTGCCAGCAGATGCTCACCCATATGGCAAATAACATGAATAGCCGCTATCCCAACTGGCAGGGTGGTTATATTGAAAATAAATACCCGCTTACAGATAACCTGAACGAGATCGGCAGAGTCGAAATCGGTTATTACGGGCCCTATTACTTTAATGATAATGACTTGGCATTTATAAATATCTTAAACAAGCTCCTTCTTAGTGTTGGGATATTTTCCCTCTTTTTATCATTGTTAATAGCTACCTTTATGGCCAGAAGAATAAGCAGGCCTATTTCCAGGGTTATAAGTACTGCTCAGATGATTTCCCAAGGTTATTTCCAGGATAGAATATCAGAAAAATCAAGTACCAGAGAGATTTCCCAGCTTACCGAAACGATTAATGACCTTGCGGAGACACTGGAAAAGCATGAAAGGCTGCAAAAGCGGCTTACCGCAGATGTAGCGCATGAATTAAGGACACCGTTAGCGACGCTGCAAAGCCATTTGGAGGCCATGATTGATGGGATCTGGAAGGCGGATACGGAAAGGCTGAAAAGCTGTCATGAAGAAATAATCAGAATAACCAAGATGGTTGGCGACCTGGAAAAGCTTTCCAAGTATGAAAGTGAAAACCGCATATTAAAGGAAACAAACTTTGATATTTCCGAACTTATCCGGCATATTCTGCAAAACTTTGAAACCGGCTTTTTTAATAAAGGCCTGGATATCAAGTTTAATGGAGAAAAAAATATTGTCTTTGCCGATAAGGATAAAATAAGCCAGGTGATGGTAAATCTCTTGTCAAATGCCCTGAAATACACCCCTGAAGGAGGAATAGTCGAAGTTTATGTCAAGGGCGCCGGGGATTTTACGGAGATCAGGGTCAAAGATACGGGAATCGGTATCTCATCTGAGGATTTGCCTTATATATTTGAACGCTTCTATCGCGCGGACAGATCAAGAAACAGGCTGACGGGAGGGGCTGGAATTGGTTTGAGCATAATAAAAGCAATTGTTGAAGCCCATAAAGGGAAGATCCGGGTGCAAAGCAGCCTCCATGAAGGGACGGAATTTATTGTATCCTTACCGAAACGGGTTAAATAAATTGAAAGTATTCAAGTGAAATTGAACAAAGAAAAAAGATCAAAAACCTATTGACAATTGATGTAAAATGTTTTATTATTTTAAACATAAGTAAACCTACAGAATAAGTATGAATTATAATTAGTACTACTAGAAGCCGGTAGTCTAAATTGCGCCGGTCCCTTTTTATTTCAAGAGAGGTGTTCCCAAATGATTGAGGACCCTAAGGCCAATCCCAATAAACGGGAACCGATGGGCCAAGATGAAATAAGTAAGTTATTAGAAATCATTAAATCGGTTTCCCATGGTTCTGTGAGTTTAATTATTCAGGACGGAATAGTAATCCAGATCGACAGAAATGAAAAGCTGCGTTTTAAAAAAGGCCAAACGACCAGTGAATGAAATTTTTTGCTCTGGATTAGCCGATCAGAAAACTGAAGGCTAAGGATGTATTTTTTATGGAAATAATCTTTGGTTTTTCATGTTTATGAGGGGGCGAAAAAACAATGAGCAACTGCCATAGTTCAGAACAAAACAAAAAATTTTCTCACTTAGTAAAAAAACACCCTTGTTTCAATGGGGCAGCGCATCATAATTTTGGGCGGATTCATTTGCCGGTTAGTCCATCATGCAATATCCAGTGCCGGTTTTGCAAAAGAGGGTTTAATAAATGGGAAAAACGCCCGGGTGTCAGTCGTACTCTTTTGACACCGGAGGATTCCCTTAAAGTCATTGACCGGGCGTTAAAGCTTTGCCCGCAAATTACTGTCGCAGGCATAGCGGGTCCGGGAGATACCCTGGCAACAGACCATGCTTTAAAAACGTTTGAATTAATTCACCGGGTATATCCCCAACTGATTAATTGTCTTAGTACCAACGGCTTATTATTAAAAAAGAAAGCCGGCAGAATAATTAAGGCCGGGGTTAAAACGGTTACTGTGACTGTAAACTCGGTTAATCCCTCTGTCTTAAAGAATATCTGCAGTCACGTAATTTACAATGGCAAGTTTCTGACTGGTGAAGAGGCTGCGCAAACCTTAATAGGCGCTCAACTTTCCGGTATCCGGGAAATAGCCCGGCTTGGCGCAGTTGTGAAAATCAATACTGTTTTGATTCCCGGAGTAAACACTGAAAATATAGCTGAAGTAGCCGAAACTACTGCTGATGCCGGGGCATCTTTAATTAATATCATTCCTCTTATTCCTCAACACGAGCTGGAAGCGCTGCGCGCCCCGGCCTGCGAGGAATTAGAGGCGGCGCGGATAGCGGCTGAGAAATACTTGCCTGTCTTCCGGCATTGCCGGCAATGCCGGGCGGATGCCTGCGGAATCCCGGGATCCGGGGCAGATTATGCTACTGAGCTTTATGAACAACCGTTAGAAACATTTTCCCACGGCTGATATTTACAAGCTTTGCTTAGTATTTTAAAAACAAATGTTAGGAGAGAGAAAAAATCATGGCAAAAAAAATCAAACAAATTGCGATTTATGGCAAAGGCGGTATTGGAAAATCAACGATGACTTCTAACATCAGTGCTGCGTTAGTAAAGGCAGGCTACAAGGTCATGCAGTTTGGTTGTGATCCGAAAAGTGATTCTACCAACACCCTGCGTGATGGTAAATATATTCCGACCGTACTGGATACTCTGCGCGAAAAGAACACAGTCAAAAAGGAAGAAGTGATTTTTCAGGGGTTTAATGGCGTATACTGTGTCGAGGCAGGCGGGCCGGCTCCCGGAGTCGGTTGCGCCGGAAGAGGAATTATCACTGCTGTTCAGACCTTGAAACAACTTAAAGTCTTTGAAGAGCTGGATCTGGATATTGTCATTTATGATGTTTTGGGCGATGTGGTTTGCGGAGGTTTTGCGGTTCCGATCAGGGAAGGGATTGCGCAGCACGTCTTTACCGTATCGTCTGCCGATTTCATGGCAGTATATGCTGCCAACAACTTGTTTAAAGGAATTAAAAAATACTCGAATTCGGGGGGCGCTTTGCTTGGCGGTGTAATCGCTAATTCTATAAATGCCGACTACAGTAAAGCGATTATCGATGATTTTGTCGCCCGGACCAAGACCCAGGTTATTGAATATGTACCCCGTTCAGTCACTGTTGCCCAAAGTGAACTGCAAGGTAAAACTACGATTGAAGCGGCGCCTAATTCGGAGCAGGCCAAAATATTTACCCGGTTGGCTAATAGGATTGCCGAACACACGGAATCCAAAGTTCCCGCCCCCTTGGAAATTAAGGAATTGCGTGAATGGGCTGCCCAGTGGGCGGATCAAATTTTAGCCCTGGAAACCGGCGAGGTCCGAAGTGCTGCCGCCAATATTTAATATAGCGAAAAGCATCACGAAAGAGATGAAAAAATGAATTGCTATAAATTGACTATTGTACCTGCCGGCGAAATTTATCCCCTTGCCGGCAAGGCTAATTTACTTGATGTTATCCACAGGGAAGGTATTCCCCTGGAAAGCCCCTGCAGCGGCAAGGGCACCTGCGGTAAATGTAAGATTCAGATTATAGCCGGGCAGGTTAATTCCCCAACAGTTGAAGAAGCGGAACATTTATCTGATCAGGAATTGGAACAGGGTATCCGCCTCTCTTGCCGGGTAGAGGCGCTTGGGGATTTAGAGGTCCGTTTGCCGGAAAAAGAGCGGAAGTCCCATCGCATTTTAGCTACCGGTTATGTCCCGGAGGCAGTTTTAGAACCGGTAATTAAAAAACAAGTTATTAGTGTTACTGATCCCGGCCTGGGCGAGAACACTGCTTATTTAGATATTATTGCTTCGCAGCTCAATGATAATCTCGTTAGCCTTAGTTCCAAATCTTTAAGGGCGATTGCCGAAATTATCAGCAGGGAACGGACGATGACGGTGGTATATAACTTAAATACAGTAATCGGTTTTGAAGCAGGGGATACCTCAGGCGAATCCTTTGCTGTCGCGATTGATATCGGAACAACAACAGTAGTAGCTTCATTGGTTGACCTGAACAGCGGGCGGGAATTAGGATCAGAAACGGCGCTTAACCCGCAAACACAATACGGCTTGGATGTCTTATCCCGCATAGAGTTTGCCGGAAAAACCCCGGAGGGACTTACTCTGCTGCAAACGGTTATATTAGAGTGCTTAAACGGTTTAATTGCCGGACTATGCCGGCGCTTCAAGATTGCCGCCAAGAGAATTTATGAAGTTTCCGTTGCTGCCAATACTACCATGCAGCATTTATTCTTAGGTGTTGATCCCAGAGGTATAGGCCAAGCGCCGTATATTCCTGTGTTCAGGAATGAACAATATTTTCCGGCAAGTGAACTTGGCTTAAATGTCTCACCTTTTGCCCATGTTTATTGCCTTCCCGGAGTATCAAGTTATATTGGTTCAGATATTGTTGCCGGGGTTTTGGTAGCGGAAATTTTCAACAGCCCCAAGAATATCTTATTTATCGATATCGGTACCAATGGAGAAATGGTTTTGGTTAAGGAGGGAAAGCTTTCCGCCTGTTCCTGTGCTGCCGGTCCTGCCCTGGAAGGAATGAATATCAGTTGTGGCATGCGGGCCTCAGAAGGAGCAGTGGAAGGGGTTCGTATTAACGAAAACGAAGTTGACCTTAAGATAATTGACAATGTTTTGCCGCAGGGGCTGTGCGGGAGTGGAATCATGGAAGCAGTGTCGGAAATAGTCCGCGTCCAACTGGTGGAAAGCAGCGGGCGGCTGAAAACAAGGGAAAAGCTGATTCAGGAGAGTAAGGAGCAGTTTGCCGGGTTATTAGCTCAGGACAGCGGTAAAAAACGTGTTATACTATACTCGGAAAATCAGGTTGAAGTGGCTGTTTCCCAAAGTGATATCAGGCAAGTTCAACTGGCTAAAGGCGCTATCCTTTCAGGATTCTACGCCTTACTGAAGCATCTGGATCTTGAGCTTGGCGACCTCGATGAGGTGATAATAGCAGGGGCCTTTGGAGCCCATCTCAAAGTAGAAAGTCTGATTGGAGTAGGTTTAATACCGGCTGAACTGGAAGAAAAGGTACGCTATATCGGCAATTCGGCCAAAACGGGTGCTTTACTGAGCCTTGTTTCCCGGGAAGCGCGCAGCAAGTTAGAACAAATTGCCAAGGACATAGATTACTTTGAATTGTCTGTCGAGCAAGGCTATGAAAAACTTTTTGCCAAGTGTCTCTCATTTAGTAAACTGAATTGATCCCCAACAATCGGAATAACCTGATCGCCAAGATATATTGAATAATCGTTAGCTAAGGTTAAGAAAGGATTGAGGTTAATGATTATTACCTATGAAATTGGTAACAATTTATATGTTAATATCACAAACAAATGTCCAAACACTTGTAATTTCTGCGTGAGAAATTTAGCCGGTGCTTTCAACCATGATTTATGGCTGGAGAAAGAACCAACGTCCCAAGAAATAATCGAGGATATCTTTTCCCGGAACTTAAGTCAATACCAACAACTGGTGTTTTGTGGTTTTGGAGAACCGCTGGAAAATATTGATGAAGTCCTTGAGGTATGCCGGGAAGTTAAGCAAAAATGTGACATGCCGATAAGGATAAACACCAACGGGTTAGCTAATAAAATTCATAAAACTGACATTACACCAAGATTTAAGACTCTTGTTAACAGTATATCCATAAGTTTAAATGCCGGAAATGCTGAGGATTATGATGCAATCTGCCACAGTGTATTCGGTAAGGAGGCTTTTCCGGCAATTCTGGATTTTACGCAAAAATGTAAAGCATATGTTGATGATGTCCAGCTCTCTATTGTCGATTGTCTTCCGCCGGATCAGCTTAACGAGTGTCAAAAAATCGCTACTGATCTGGGAGTAAATTTAAAAATCAGAAAAGAAGTTAAATAGGTTTTGGATTCATTTCAAAGAATATATCTTGACATCTTTA
>DATMXV010000397.1:0-2422 GCA_035561335.1 Desulfitobacteriaceae bacterium | reverse complement strand
ATCTAAACCCGCCCGGTAATTCTGATTTTATTATAACCAGAAAACCGGCAGCGTGAAAAGAGAACACCATAGTGTTCTCATTGGGCAAGTTTACCCTTTATTCTTTATTTATTTGTTTCATCACTTCGGAAGCAAAATCTTCCTGACGTTTTTCCAGACCTTGACCCATTTCATAGCGGGTAAAACGACGAACTACAATTTTTTCTCCTATTTTAGCGATTTTTGATAAAAGCAAGTCATTAACAGTTATATCCGGGTCCTTTACAAAAGCCTGTTCCAATAAACAAACTTCTTTATAATACTTTTGAATCCGTCCCTCAACCATTTTATCAACAATTTTTTCCGGTTTACCTTCGTTGAGGGCCTGAGCTCTTAAAATATCCTTTTCATGCTGGATAATTTCTTCAGGTACATCATCTTTCCGCAAGAACAGCGGGTTAGCCGCAGCAATTTGCATCGCGATATCCCGTA
Organism: Desulfitobacteriaceae bacterium; assembly: GCA_035561335.1. Classification (GTDB taxonomy): domain Bacteria; phylum Bacillota; class Desulfitobacteriia; order Desulfitobacteriales; family Desulfitobacteriaceae; genus UBA2264. Next base: position 1,951 of record DATMXV010000397.1, on the reverse strand, counting down.
CCAGAGTTTTGAATTCCTCTCCACGGGCTACAAAATCCGTTTCACAATTTACTTCAACTAAAACTCCAATCCGGCCGCCGCCGTGGATATATGCTTCGACTATTCCTTCTGCAGCAATCCTGCCTTCTTTTTTCGCTGCGGAAGCCAAACCTTTTTCCCGTAAAAAATCGATAGCCTTCTCCAGATCACTGTTACACTGAGTTAAGGCCTTTTTACAATCCATCATTCCGGCGCCGGTTTTCTCCCTAAGCTCTTTAACTTGAGCAGCACTAATTTCGGCCATTTTTTAAACCTCCAAACTAAAATATGTATATGATTAATAATTGCCTGGTAATTAATTTCAACAATATGCCACCATTTAAATTAGGTGTATAAAAAGAGCAGGAGCACAGGGGATTGTAAACAACCCCCTTTTACCCTGCCACTTAACTTTACTCCGCGACTGCTTCTTCAGTTTCCTGATCTTCTTCAACACCTTGTTGACCCTCGATAATAGCATCAGCCATCCTACCGGTTAACAATCTTACCGCTCTAATCGCATCATCATTAGCAGGAATTACCACATCAATCTCGTCGGGATCACAGTTGGTATCTACGATACCAACAATAGGGATATTCAAGCGGCGTGCTTCAGCTACCGCAATCCTTTCTTTACGGGGATCAACGATAAATAAAGCACTGGGCAGCCTTTTCATGTTCTTTATTCCGCCTAAAAAACGTTCTAATTTGTCCATTTCATGGCGCAGTGCAGCAACTTCTTTTTTAGTCAGTACTTCAAAAACGCCTTCAGTTTCCATTTTCTCAAGTTCCCGTAAACGGTCTACTCTTTTTTGGATCGTTTGGAAGTTAGTAAGCATACCGCCAAGCCAACGCTCATTTACATAATACATGCCACAACGTTCAGCTTCCTCTTTTACAGATTCCTGAGCCTGCTTCTTTGTTCCGACAAACAATATAGTTCCGCCGTCAACTGCAAGATTACGCACGAAATTAAAAGCCTCATCAACTTTTTTTACTGTCTTTTGCAGATCAATAATGTAAATTCCATTGCGTTCAGTAAAAATATAACGTGCCATTTTAGGATTCCAGCGACGAGTTTGATGACCGAAGTGAACACCGGCTTCAAGCAATTGCTTCATAGAAATTACAGCCATGTGTTGCACCTCCCTTCTTAGTTTTTTCCTCCGCAGGATCATCTTAAGTATCCCCCTGCCTTTGGCAGGGGACTAATACATCAATCACACTGCGTGTGTTGTTGAATTACACTTTGAATATCTTAACATACTACTCTGAAAATAACAACCTCCGGAAGATACCAGTGTACGTTCACCATCGCTGCGGAGCTGCTCACTCAACTACGCAGCTAAAGTGCCAAACCTCCGGGTTAATCTGCATGTAAACCTTGGCACTTCTTACCGCTGCTCCGTTTCGTGCGCTTAACGCTCCTTCGCGAAAATGGTTCTCTTTACACTTGTATCTCCCTCCGTCAATTTTCATGCTTAAACAAGTATGAGGGTCTAAGCCAAGATAGTCCTCAGCCGGTAAGGCGGCCGGTAAAATTTGTACGTACAGCATGTTTTTCAATAAAACCCTCTAAATCAGTCATTAATTCAGGAAAAGGAAAATAAAATTCTGTCAAACTGAAATTCTTACGCTTGGTCCAGATCTGAACAATTTCCTGTCCTCTTGTGTCAATATAGAAAACCACCCTCCGGACATCAGCAGGTTCCAGAATATATTCTCCCAAGATTGATTTAAAAGTTATTTGTTCGTCTTCAATCCTGACACGCTTGCTTTTGGCATATATCCACAAGCCGAAGATACTAAATGCTGTTACAAGATAGACAGAAATTAACATGATTAATTCCCATTTGGAAAATTTTGTTATTAAATTTACTATACCTAAAACGAGAGGATACAGAATTAAGAAAACTAACCCTGAGTAAACCAG
>DATMXV010000396.1:0-3216 GCA_035561335.1 Desulfitobacteriaceae bacterium | reverse complement strand
ATCATAAGGATTGCCGATAAAAGTACTTTTCCGGAAATGAAATGTATTCATACTGCAAAAAAGTTTGAAAACAAGATTCGCTGTTTTGTGAAATCACTATTCAGGATAAGCCTCACAACATCTGACGTTGTAAGGCTTGATCCCACATTCTTGGTTAATAGCTTATGATTCCTTTATTACTTTGTCGGAATTCTCATACTGTAGAATGAACGCCAGACAAAAAATAACGCAATCAAAAGGAATATGCCGCCTACATACGGAGCCATGTTTCGGAATGACTCGGAAATAGCGATTTCCATGGATAACAGACCAAACAGCGTAGTGAACTTGATGATTGGGTTGAGGGCAACGGATGAGGTATCCTTAAAAGGATCGCCTACAGTATCGCCTACCACAGTGGCTTCATGTAAATCGGTACCTTTCTCCTGAAGGTCTACTTCCACTACTTTTTTGGCATTATCCCAACATCCTCCGGCATTTGCCATGAACACGGCCTGGAACAATCCGAATATTGCAATGGAAATTAGGTAAGAGACAAACAGTGACACTGAGTCTTTCCCGGCTATTGGAGCCGAGAGACAGGAAAATGCCAGAGTAAAGGAGAATATGGCGATAAAAATATTGAACATGCCCTGCTGTGCATACTGGGTACAGATCTTTACTACTTCTTTTGATTTCTCCGTGGATGCCTTCTGGCTGGCGTTTTCATCCAGCTGGATGTTTTCCTTGATATATTCAACCGCTCTGTAGGCTCCAGTGGTTACGGCCTGGATTGAGGCCCCGGTAAACCAGTAAATTACACAGCCGCCTGCTAATAATCCGAAGATAGTATAGGGATTGAGCAGGGTCAGGATTTCTTCAGGTTGTACTCCAAGCACATCTTTAATAACAAGGATCATGGAGAAGATCATCGTTGTGGCGCCAACCACAGCTGTGCCTATTAAGACAGGTTTGGCTGTGGCCTTAAAGGTATTTCCTGCTCCATCGTTAGCTTCCAGATAATGTTTGGCTTTATCGAAATCCGGTTTGAAGTTGAATTCTCTCTGGATCTGTTCCTTTATTTTGGGAAGAGATTCTATAAGTGACAACTCGTAAATGGATTGGGCATTGTCTGTCACCGGTCCATAACTGTCAACTGCTATGGTAACAGGACCCATGCCCAGCATCCCGAAAGCCACCAGGCCGAATGAGAATATGGAGGGATAAATCATTATCTCGCTCAAACCGTACCCGCTGACATAATAGGCAACGAACATCAGCAAGAAGAATACCATGCCAATCCAGAACGCGCTGAAGTTACCTGCAACCAATCCAGACAGAATATTGAGAGATGGGCCGCCTTCTCGGGAAGCTTTAACAACTTCAGCTACATGGAGTGAGTTGGGGCTGGTAAAGATTTTGGTAAATTCGGGAATTAAAGCCGCTCCCAGAGTACCGCAGCTTATTATTATTGAGAGTACCAGCCAGAGATTCTGCAACTCGGCAGGAACTCCGGAACCCGGTCCCAAAATGTAATAGCTTACGGCAAAAGTTCCAATTATGGAAAAAATGGAGGTAATCCATATCAGACTGGTCAGAGGCTGTTCAAAATCAAAATCATCTTTGCCGCCGAATCTTGCCTGGCTGAGTGCCCTGTTGATGTAGAAAGAGGCTACGGAGGTAATGATCATGAGTATACGCATGACAAAGATCCAGGTAAGCAGGATGCCGGTCAGGTCAGGCTGTACAGCCAGAACTATGAAGGAAACTAGAGCAACTCCGGTTACACCATAAGTTTCAAATCCGTCTGCGGTTGGCCCTACGCTGTCACCTGCATTATCTCCAGTGCAGTCGGCAATAACACCGGGATTACGCGGATCGTCTTCCTTTATTCCAAAAACTATTTTCATCAAGTCGGAGCCGATATCGGCGATCTTGGTGAATATCCCGCCCGCGATACGTAAGGCACTGGCCCCCAGAGACTCTCCGATTGCAAAGCCTATAAAGCTTGATCCGGCCAATTCTCTAGGAACAAACAGCAGTATGATTAACATCATTATCAGCTCAACGCAGACCAGAAGCACGCCTATGCTCATCCCTGCATCGAGAGCGATATTTAACAGTTTCAGAGGCTTTTTCTCAAGGGAAACGAATGCGGTTCTACTGTTAGCCAGGGTATTCATACGAATTCCGTACCAGGCAACAGTATAAGAACCCAATATCCCTAAAATGGTCCAGGCCAGGATGAGCAATACTCCGCTCAGAGGCATTTTCTGAAGGAAGCCAAAGTAAAAGGCTATACAAAGGCCGATAAAAACAAATAATATACACAACAGTTTACCCTGCTGGATAAGATAGGTTTTACAGGTCTCGTAAATTATGTCGGCCACGTCCAGCATGGACTGATGGGCCCTGATTTTTTTCACCTTCATAAACTGGTAAAGACCGAACAGCATACCTAATACACAGACTACGATACCCCAGAGTAGCAAATTATTTTGCTCCTGGCTTAAATTTGGAATTTTAAGAGTCGCCTCACTGGCAGCTGCTATTGCCGGTGTTAGCGACATTACGGCCAGGCTAAAAAGGCTTTCTAGTATTGCCTTGACCACCTTATTTTTGGTTACAATCTCCATTTAGCCGATCACTTCTCTCATCACATTTTTGACAGATAAATTGGTTAAAGGTAAATTTCAACGAAAGTGTAAGCGATTATCTTTATGATTTTGTGCAGTTTGCGGGGAGTTAGGGTCTTTTAAATGCATCAAACCTATATAACTGCCCTTCCCCAGTATACCTTAAATCTAAAGTATTTTTTTATCCTGACAGAAGACTTAGACTAGACTTCCAGGTTTTTTTCCATTTTGTATTATGAGCTCAGAGTGTGTATGTCTGCATTACTACTGATGCACCTCATACTAAGTTCAAAAATAAGTTTTAAGTCTGTTATTTTGATCTGCATTACTACTGATACGCCTCACAACGGGATTACTCCAAACGGAAAGGGCAGTACAAGGCAATTCGTGAAGCATTCCTTGTCGCAAAGAGTAACATGCTTATGCAAATCACATGAGTTGTAGTAGTGATAGTGGTCATGATCAGCAAAGTCAGCTCAAAAACTAACTTATAAACGTTCATGAGTCCTGAGTCTATCGCTTAATCAGGCTCGCAATTCTCTGATAATAAATTTTGAAGTAAATTGAATTTTGAATTGTTAAAGCCTGATTTTAACAAAAG
>DATMXV010000395.1:0-7164 GCA_035561335.1 Desulfitobacteriaceae bacterium | reverse complement strand
CAAAATAATTAAAATATAAAGAATATAAAAAAGAATAAAATTAAAAATAAAATCAAATTGAATATGGTATCATAAAAAGGGAGGATGTTTACTGTGTTAGAAGCAATATCACAGTTATCAAAATCTTATGACCGTTGGCCTGACAAATCTGAAGCTGTTAAGCAGTGGAAGAGCGAAGGCAAAAAGGTATTTGGCTACATGTGTAATCATGTACCTGAAGAACTGGTATTTGCCGGGGGTGTCTTACCGGTTAAGTTTTTAGGGGACAGTATTCCCGTAGTAGAAGCTAATCAATATCATACAGTGTTTATGTGTTATTTCGCCCGGACCATTTTAGAAATGGGACTGCAAAATGAATTATCCCAACTTGACGGAATGATTGGCGCTTATTCCTGTGAGGGTGGCTGCGATATCTTCCAGATTATTGCGGAAACTGCCAAACCGTCATATTATCAATTTATCATCATGCCTCATGATGCCAAAGGTGACAAGAAGGAAATGGCTACCGAGTTCCTGGTAGAAGAATTCAGGGTTGTCAAACGCTCCCTGGAAGAATACCTTGGCCGGGAAATAAGCGCTGCCGAAATGCAGAAGGCTATTGAGGTATATAACGAAACCCGTGGTTTACTGCGCCAGGTTTATGACGCCAGAGGAAATGCCGAACGGCCTGGATTTACCGGCGTTGAAGTAGCTGAAATAATGAACTGGGTTGTTGAAATTCCGAAGGATCAAGCTAATGCCAAACTTAAGGATATACTGGCAGAAGCAACGAAAAGACAGCTTCCGCCGGTAAAAGGCCCGCGGATTCATCTTTCCGGAACCCTGTTCCTTGACACTGAAATATTCCAACTGATCGAAGATCTGGGTGGTATGGTTGTATCCGATGATCTTTGCATGGGAAGCCGCTATTTCTGGGATGATATTAAAATCCCCGAAAAGCCGACGGCAGATAACCTGATCCTGGCTATGGCCAATCAGAAACTGGAGAAAGTACCATGCTCCTGCATGTGTTCAGAAAAAGTGGCTGAAGACAGATTGGAACACATCAAAAAACTTATCGCTAAATATCAGGTCAATGGTGTGATCTTTGCTGTGCATAAGTGGTGTGATTCTCATGCTATGGACCGTCCGTTTATGATCAAAACACTTCAGGACCTGGGAATACCGGTTCTTTCATTTGAAGTTGAAAGAACTATCGGGGACGCTCAGGCTAGAACCAGAATCGAAAGTTTTCTGGAGATGATTGGGGGGAATACACGTGTCGCAGGTTAAGACAGATAAATCTAAAAAATCAATTGAAGCAACCAAATTGGTTTACCCGATGGTCAAGGAATATTATGCAGAAGCCAATAGAGTCGTCCAGGATCATAGCAAAAAGTTATGCTATGTTACAGGAGCCGGTTTGGTAGATTTATGTTGGGTCTATGACAACGTCCTGCCGCTCTTCCCGGAAAACTTCAATGCAGCCTGTGCCGCCAAACAAATGACCCCTCCTTTGCTGGAGATTGCGGAAGGCGCCGGATATGCCAGGGAACTTTGCGGGTATTTTCGCAATCATACCGGCTACCTGCTGGAAGGAAAAGATAAGGAAGGTGTCGTATATCCCGGTGGAGGCCTGCCAATTCCTGATTTTCTGATCGCCGACAGCGGTTCCTGCTACTTCCACTTGAAATGGTGGAGAGAAACCGAACGCATTTTAGGTTATAAAGTACCTTGTTACCTGCTTGATGTTCCCTATATTGCACCCCGGATGACGCTTGAGCAACTGGAATCCCATTATCTTGACTATACTGTCAAGCAAATCAAGGGGGCCCTGGAGTTCATTGGCAGAATGACCGGGAAAGAGTTGGATAAAGACAGACTCAGAGAAGTTGTCCGGTTATCCGGTGAAGCTTCAGAACTGTTTGAAGAGATGCAAAATCTCAGAAAAGCTGTACCGTCTCCCATGGGTTCCGAAGATGCCCTGTCCTGCTTAATGCCTCTGGTGCAATGGGCGGGTACCCAACAGGCTGTTGATTTTGCCCGCGCTTTGCGGGACGAAGTTAAGGCCCGGGTAGATGCAGGCAAAGGGGTGCTTGAGGGAGAAGAAAAATTGCGGGTTCTGTTTGACAATATTCCACCCTGGTTTACACTTGGCTTGTTTAATCACTTGCACAAATTTAATGCTGTCAGTGTTATTGAGTCCTACACTTACTACTTCCATTACAGTCGCGGCAGAATGGACCCGGATAAGCCTTATGAGAGTCTGGCCCGTAAGTATCTGTATGGCTGCTGGTTTATGACCTCAGTCCGGGAAACAGTCCATTCTTTGATTGCCAGAAAAGCAATTGATTATAAGGTAGACGGAATTATCAGCTATGCTCTGTATGGATGTAAGATTGCTACAGGATTCTTGCCCTATCAAGCTAAAGTTATGCAAGAAGAGTATGGAATCCCAACCCTCTTGTTAGAAGGCGATATGGTGGATCCGCGCGATTATGCCGATGGTCCTGTCAAGAACCGTGTTGACGCCTTCATGGAAATGTTACTGGAACGCAAAAAACAAAAAAGTTAATCGCTCTATTTATCGAAAGGAGAAATTTCAATCATGGCAAAAACCAAAACTATGGACGGCTGTGAAGCCGCCGCCTATGCGTCTTATGCTTTTACCGAGGTTGCGTGTATTTTCCCAATTACTCCGTCCTCACCAATGGCTGAGTTCGTAGATGAGTGGTCAGCTAATGGTAAAACCAACTTATTTGGACAAACAGTTAAAGTTTCTCAATTACAATCTGAAGCCGGAGCAGCCGGTTCAGTGCATGGTTCCCTTCAGGCCGGTGCCCTGACCACAACTTATACTGCTTCCCAGGGTTTACTCCTGATGATTCCTAACATGTATAAAATGGCCGGACAATTTTTACCAAGTGTATTTCACGTCTCAGCTCGTTCCTTAGCTACCCACGCTCTGAACATCTTCGGAGATCACAGTGACGTTATGTCAGTCCGTTCAACCGGTTATGCACTCCTGTCATCCTCCAGCGTTCAGGAAGCTCTGGATATGGGAATGATTGCCCATCTGTGCGCTATTAAAGGCAGAGTTCCTTTCCTTCATTTCTTTGACGGATTCAGGACCTCTCACGAAGTTCAAAAAATCGAACTCATTGACTATGATGATGTAGCTAAAATCGTTGACTGGGAAGCAATTCAGGCTTTCCGCGACCGTTCCATGAATCCGGAGCGTCCGGTTGTCAGAGGAACCAACCAAAACGGCGATATCTTCTTCACAATGCGCGAAGCCTGCAATAAATTCTATGTTGGTATACCTGACATCGTTGAAGATTATATGAAAAAGATGGCAGGAATCACCGGCAGAGCCTATAATCTCTTTGACTATTACGGAGCGCCGGATGCTGAGAATATCATTATTGCAATGGGTTCAGCTAATGATACTATCGAAGAGACTATCGATTATCTGGCTTCTAAAGGCGAAAAAGTTGGTTTGGTCAAAGTTCGTCTCTATCGTCCATTCTCAGCTAAGCATTTCCTGAATGCAATTCCCAAGACTGTCAAGAAAATTGCTGTTCTGGACAGAGTTAAGGAACCCGGTGCCCTGGGCGAGCCTCTCTATCAGGATGTTTGCAAAGTTCTCTTTGATGCCGATATGAAACCCCTCGTCGTAGGCGGAAGATACGGATTAGGTTCCAAGGACGTTACTCCTGTTCAAATCAAGGCTGTCTATGACAACCTGAAGCAAGCTGCTCCCAAGAATAACTTCACTATCGGAATTATCGATGATGTTACCAATACCTCCCTGCCCGAAGGCGAGTTAATTGAAACCTCACCGGAAGGAACCATTAACTGCAAATTCTTCGGAATCGGTGCTGACGGAACTGTCGGAGCTAATAAAGAAGCAATCAAAATTATCGGTGAAAATACCGATATGTATGCCCAGGCTTATTTCCAATATGACAGTAAGAAATCCGGCGGCGTTACAATTTCCCACCTTCGCTTTGGTAAGAAACTTATCAAATCCCCTTACTATGTAGTAACAGCCGATTATATTGCTTGCCATGCTCCAGCTTATGTCGGTAATATTGACCTGACTGCCGGCTTAAAGAAAGGCGGATCTTTCGTTTTGAATTGCCAATGGTCAGAAGCTGAATTGGAAGAAAAACTTCCCGGCAAAATGAAGCGTGATCTGGCTAAAAATAATATCAACTTCTACACCATTGATGCTGTTAAGATTGCCCAGGAGGTTGGTTTGGGCGGCAGAATCAACATGATCTGTCAAGCTGCCTTCTTCGTACTGGCTAAAATTATCCCGGTGGATGAAGCTATCGGTTTATTGAAAGACTCTGTTGTTAAGGCTTATGGTAAAAAAGGTCCGGCTATCGTTGAAATGAACCACAAGGCTATTGACGCCGGTGTTGGCGCTCTCAAGAAAATTGAAGTACCGGCTGCCTGGGCAAATGCTGCTGACGTTAAAATTGAAAGTAATGATCCTGCCTTTATTAAAAATATCCTTGGTCCTATCGGCAAAATGGACGGCGACTCCCTCCCGGTCAGTGCTTTCAATGGCATCGAAGACGGATCTCATCCGCTGGGAACAGCTGCCTTTGAAAAACGCGGTATTGCTGTAAACGTACCGGAATGGAAAATTGATAATTGTATCCAATGTAACCAATGTTCAATGGTATGCCCGCATGCTGCTATCAGACCTTTCTTACTCGATGAGAAAGAAGTCAATAATGCTCCGGCGGCCTTTACAACCAAGAAAGCTATCGGCAAGGGTCTGGAAGGCCTGCAATATCGTATTCAAATTACTCCGCTGGATTGCACAGGCTGCACCAACTGCGTAACTATCTGCCCGGCTAAGGAAAAAGCTCTGGTTATGAAACCGGCAGCAGAACAAGTTGAACAACAACAACCTAACTGGGACTATGCTGTTACCTTAACAAACAAAGCCAAGCTTGTTGAACCAAACAGTGTTAAGAATTCTCAATTCCTGCAACCGTTATTTGAATTCAACGGCGCCTGCCCGGGTTGCGGCGAAACTCCATACCTTAAGACCATTTCCCAGTTATTCGGCGATCGCCTGATGATGTCCAATGCAACGGGTTGTTCCTCCATTTACAGTGCTGCATATGGTTCAGTTCCTTTCTGCACCAATGCTGAAGGCAAAGGCCCGACTTGGGCTAACTCCCTCTTCGAAGACAGTGCTGAGTTTGGTTATGGAATGTACCTGGGTGTTAAACAAATCAGAGAAAAGATTGCTCAACTTATGAATCAAATTCAAGAAGCTCCGGTTAGTGATGATATGAAAGCTGCTTGTAAAGAATGGCTTGCCAACATGTATGATGGCGAAGGTTCGAAAGCTGCTAGCGCCAAGGTTCTGGCTGCCATCGCTGCAGACAAGTCCGGCAACGAGTTAGTGAAAGAAATCCTGGTCAAGAAAGATTTCCTGATCAAGAAGTCTCAATGGGCTAACGGCGGTGACGGCTGGGCTTATGATATCGGTTACGGCGGTGTGGACCATGTTCTGGCTTCCGGCGAAGATGTTAACATTCTCGTTCTCGATACCGAAGTTTACTCCAATACCGGTGGTCAAGCATCCAAATCGACCCCGACCGGCGCTATTGCTAAATTCCAGGCAGCCGGTAAGAAGATCCGCAAGAAAGATCTCGGCATGATGGCTATGAGCTATGGCTATGTCTATGTGGCTCAAATCAGCATGGGAGCCGACATGAATCAGGCTCTCAAGGCTATCAGAGAAGCAGAAGCTTATCCCGGACCTTCCCTCATCATTGCCTATGCTCCTTGTATCAACCAAGGACTTAAGGCCGGGATGGAAAATAGTTTGCTTGAAGCTAAGAAGGCTGTTGAAGCTGGATATTGGCACCTCTATCGTTACAACCCGCTTTTGGAAGAAGAAGGCAAGAACCCATTCACCCTCGACTCTAAACCGCCTACAGGCTCCTTCAGAGACTTCATCATGGGTGAAGTACGTTACAACTCCCTCAAGGCCCTCTTCCCTGCACATGCTGAGGAACTCTATGTAAAGGCAGAAGAAGATTCTAAACGTAGATATAATGTATACAAAAATCTGGCAGAATAATAAGATAACCACAGGATTTTAAGAATCTTGAGTAATCTTAAATAATGTCAGACAGATAATCAAAAGTAAAGCCGTTCGTGAGACCGGAGGATTCCGGACTTACGGACGGCTTTTTAGCAAATCATTCTATACTCATTGTTTCCTGTTCCTTCCCATTTTTTGCTATCCCCGTTACCAAAATATCTATAGCTACCACATTAAAACCGGTATGGTTTTCCACTACCTCTTTAACCCTGGCCTGGATTTTTCGGGACAGGATGGGAAGATTTTGGCCGTAAAAAGCAGTATATTGAACAAAAAGGATGGTATTGCCCTGTTCGGAATAAACCTGGATTTTTCCCGGACTCTTTACGCCGGGAAAATTAGTCAGAATCCATTTTATGATATCGTTGAGTGCTTTATCGGAAATCGTTATTTTGCCTAAATAGGAAAAAGTCGGCCGGACAACAGTTTGTTCGTATATTCTCTGTTTAGCGGAATTCTGGCCGTGTAAAATGACCTGAAGTTTTTCAATCAGGGCATTTGGCAAGTTCCGCTCTACCTCGACTGAAGGGGCGGGAACAACATGTTTTCCTAAATGATTACGAAAATATTTTGCAGTTTTAATTTCTTCGGAGGAGGCTAAATCCTCAATATTAATAACCTTGAGCGGTTCCGGTAAGTCTAAACGTTCTGCAATCTTCTTTACCATGGCCGGAGAAGTACCTAAAATTAAAATTCTTTCCGGCTGCAGGGCAGTAATGGTATCTATGGCGTCCTGTTTGTGCTGCTGATTGGAAAAAAGAGCAGCTTTAATTGCCCCAACCTTGGTAGCTTGATTTTTGGCGGAAATACCTTCGATAATTCGCCCGCCCTGAACTATAAGTCCGTCATCAATAATTAAATCTGCTTTAATATCACTGGCGAGTGCCAGAGCCCGGTGGCTTTTTCCGGAACCGCTGGGGCCTGCGAAGCCTATGGTCTTCAAACTAAAATCCTCCTGATAATTTCTTGTATAAGAGTTACTTTGATAATAACATAAAATAATTACGAATTGCTATAATCCAGAATAATAGGGCGAAGCTCTATAC
>DATMXV010000394.1:0-7615 GCA_035561335.1 Desulfitobacteriaceae bacterium | reverse complement strand
GTTTAGGATAAACAGGTTAATTTTACATATTTCGATTGGATTTTTTCAGCTTGATCAATTATTTTCCAATTCTCTTAAAATTCTTTTTTTCCTTTGGTGAAATATGACTTATTATGTCGTAATAAAGGAAATTAACGGTTGAACAGCTGGAATATAATAAAGAAGTACAAAAAAATCCTTCACCAAAAAATTTTCAGGCAAAGAACTTTTTGTTTATTGCTATAATACTTCCTGCCAGGCTGAAAGTATCTCTTGGTCAGTACAGTCTTTTACTATTACCGCCAGTCCAATTCCTTTAGGTAAAATCAGGATTTTTTGACCGGCCTGATTTTTCTTGTCGGATTTCATCTGCTCCACAAGCTTTTCCGGAGACCTTGCTTCGATCCTGGTCATAAGGTCAAAACCTTTAAGAAGATTAATTATTTTTTCCACCTCTGCCCCATCCAGCATTCCTCTGCCTTTAGCCAAATAGGCAGCTGCCGCCAAGCCAACGCTGACACCCTGACCATGAGTTATTCCCTTATACTCCAGCTCTGCCTCCAGGGCATGCCCAAAACTATGTCCTAAATTAAGCAAGGCCCGGGACCCTTGTTCCAACTCATCTTCCGAAACTTTTTTGACCTTGACCGCCAGGGAACGGGCAGCCATTTCTCTCCAGACTACCATATCACGCTGTATTATTGCTTCCCGGTTTTTCTCCAGATAATCAAATAATTCACGGTCGGCTATTAAAGCATGCTTGATTGTTTCCGCCAGCCCGTTTTGAATCTCAATCCAAGGCAATGACTCCAAGGTACTGAAATCCGTCCATACTGCCAGGGGAGGGTAAAAAGCACCCAGCAGGTTTTTCCCTGAGGGGTGGTTCACTGCGACTTTTCCCCCGATACTGCTGTCAACCTCTGCTAAAAGAGTAGTAGGTACCTGAATAAGCCGGATACCCCTCATAAAAATACTTGCAAAAAACCCCCCTAAATCACCAATCACCCCTCCGCCAAAAGCTATTACCAAAGTTCTGCGGTCAACTCCCAAACGCACGGCTTCAGTTGTTAATTGAGTAATTCTTTCAAGCGATTTTTGTTCTTCGCCATCAGGCACGCTGATCGTATAGACTTTAAAATTCTTAAGTCCTTCCCTTAACCGGCCAAGATAGAGGTCAGCTACCTTAGGAGTAGAAATAATTAAAATATTATTAAATATTAAGGACCGTGTTTGCAGGTACTCCCCGAGTCCTTCTAAAGGAACTCCTAAGAAAATAGGATAAGGCCGGTTTGATGCTACCTCAATCCTTTGCCAGTCAGCCAATTCAGTAAACTCCCTCCTTCAACAATCTTAAAATCTCTTTTGCCGCCTCTTCGACTCCCATATTTGTCGTATCAACGGTATAATGGGCCTGAGCATAAGTTTTCTGGCGGGATTGCCATAATAATAAAACTTCTTCAGGGCTGCGTTTCAGCAACGGGCGCTCAGAGCTGCCCACCCTCTTCAGAATTTCTTCCAAAGAAGCATACAAATAAATTACAACCCCGCTTTGTTTCAGGAGCGCCAAATTCTCCGGATTCATCACAGTACCGCCGCCGGTGGAAATAACACAATTGCGATTGGAACAGACCTTTTTTACAACCAGGGATTCCTCAAAACGGAACCGGTCTTCCCCATAGCGGCGGAAAATATCGCTGACAGTCATTGCCGTTACCTCTTCAATCATTGAATCAGTATCGATAAACTTCCAGTTAAGCGCTGCCGCCAAATGTCTTCCAACAGTACTTTTCCCCGCACCCATAAAACCTATCAAAATGATATTCTGTAAATCCTTCATTAAATACACCTGTCCTTAAACACCCGTCTTTATAGTGTTTTTAAATAATCCCTGTAATCCTGCCAGGATTTCTGCAATTCAGAAAAAGTATCAGACGGGAATTTTTCAAGTATTTCCACAGCAATGGTCCAGGCAACAACATGTTCCAAAACTACCTTGGCCGCCGGCACTGCGCAAATATCCGAGCGCTCTACACTGGCTTGGACCACTTCTTTAGTTTCCATGTGAACTGTAGCCAGCGGGTTGGATAAAGTAGGTATAGGTTTCATTACGGCTTGCAGGACAATCGGCTCCCCGTTGCTCATTCCTCCCTCGATCCCGCCGGCGTTATTGGAAGCGTGACTGTAACCTGTCAGCTTCTTGTATTGAATAGGATCATGAACTTCCGAACCCATCCGGTCCGCAGCCTCAAACCCCAAACCAAAAGATACCCCTTTAATAGCCTGCACGGAAAGAACTGCCTGGGCTAATTTGCCATCCAATTTCCGGTCCCATTGAACATGTGAACCCAAACCGGCAGGGACATTATGAACCTGGATCTGAATTACTCCGCCTAAAGACTCACCCTTCTGTCCGGCCTCTTCCAAGCGCTGCCCTATCCTCTGTTCTGTCCGGGGATCGGCAACAGCCCATTCCGAATTCTCCACGCGCTGCCAATAGTCCGGGTCTTCATGGGTCACTGGGGATTTTACCCCTCCTACAGCCAAAACCTGGCCCCTTACTTCTATACCGAGACAAGCTAAGAGCTGCCTGGCCACATTACCGATGGCGACCCGCATGGCTGTTTCCCGGGCACTTGCCCGTTCCAGGATATTGCGTACTTCTGTCCGGTATTTGATACTACCGGCCAAATCGGCATGACCCGGCCTGGGAGAAAGTACTTTCCGGCTTTCCAGATCAGCCTCCTGGCCCCAGGCCATGATTTTCTCCCAGTTAGCCCAGTCCCGGTTAACAATCTCCAGGGCCAGAGGCGCACCGGTAGTTATCCCGCCGCGCAGACCGGAGAGAAAATTAACCTGATCCAGTTCTATCTGCATTCTGCCGCCCCGTCCGGGGCCTTTCTGCCGCTTCCTCAGGGCTTCATCAATAATCTCTTTGGCCACGGGTAATCCTGCAGGAAGGCCCTCAATAATTCCCAGTAATTTAGGGCCATGCGATTCTCCCGCTGTTAAATAACGCATTTTCCAATCACCTTTCTATAACCGCAATTATTCTTCCCTGATCCGTCCTGAGACAGGTGCGACAATTACCTTTTTTCTTTCCCCCTCGGGATTTTCCAGCAAAATAGTCATCCCAACACTGGGAGTCCCCGCAGCATTAAAGATTAACTCAGGCGGTTTATTACCGAAAATAATACCCTCTTCCAGGTCAATCTGTTTTACAAGCACAGTTTGCCTCATTATCCTGTAGTACCTGGGTTCACCGTAAAACTTGACCTGGTACCAGGTATTTTCCGACATGGCAGCCTGGCGGGTATCCCTAAGTTCAGCCAGGAGCTGGGCAGAGGTCAGGGCCAGATTATGGCGGTGTACCTGCACGGGGAGTTTAAGCACAAGCAGAAACCCGGTTCCCGCCAAAATTGCCAGTACCAAAACCAGTTCCAGTAAGGTGAAGCCTTTTCCCCGGCTTTTACTTTTACCCATAATTTAAGATTCTTGTTTTGCTTCCACTTCATGAAGCAGAGCAGCCCGCATCGCTTCAACAGGCGCATTCCCGCCCAGCCAGAACTCCCAGGCCAAAGCCCCTTGATATAACAGCATCCCTGAACCGTTTAAAGTCCCGCACCCTAAGGATTGGGCATTTTCTAAAAACGGAGTCGGTTTCGGGCTCAAAATTATATCAACCACCAGGGTTTTGGGGGAAATCCCGCTTAACTCAAAAGGATAATTTTCACCATGCAGGCCAACGGAAGTTGCCTGGACCAAAAGGTCCGCATTTTTCAGCCAGGCGCCCGGTTTAAACTCGCCTCCTTCAGCATTTCCTCCTGCCGAACGAATATCCTGAACCAGTTGGGCGGTCATTTCCGGGATTATATTAAGAATAAGCAAATTCATACCTGAATTTGCCAAAGCCATCCCTATTCCCCTGGCTGCTCCCCCGGCCCCTAAAATTACCGCCCGGCGGTCTTTAAAATCACCCATTTTTTCCTGGATCGAACGGACAAAGCCCAAGCCGTCGGTATTATGGCCGATTATTTTCTCTGGGGTAAATTTGATTGTATTTACGGCGCCGGCCCGTTTTGCTTCAATAGTAAGCTCATCCAGATAGCCGAGAACCCTTTCTTTATGAGGTATTGTAACATTGCATCCGGAAAAACCCAAAGCACGCAGGCCTAAAACTGCCTCTTGCAGTTTATCTGCTTCTACTTTAAATTTTAAATAGCGGGCTTCAATTCCCAGGGCTTTGTAACCGGCCTCATGCATTAGCGGGGACAGTGAATGGGCAATCGGATTCCCGATTACTGCAAAATATTTTTCCATTAGATCACCTCTTAACTATCGAGTATTCAGAATTCAGTATTCAGTAATCAGAATAATTTAAGCGAAAGCGTTTTTAGATTTCAACTCCTGACTTCTGACTTTTGTCTCTTGACTTCTGTCTCCTGACTCCATAGCAGTCACGTTTATGCATTATGCATTGTGCTTTATTCTTTCCAGGTCCTGAAGGAAACCCGGATATGAGACGGCCGCCGCCTCCATTCCGGAAATACTGACACCTTCCCGGGAAAGCAACCCGGCTACCGCCCAGGTCATAGCCAAACGATGATCACCGTAGCTGGTAAGCTTGCCTCCCCCCCGCAACCAGGGCTGCCCCTGGATCCGCAATCCGTCCGGCAGCTTTTCTATTTTAGCGCCTAAATTGCTTAAACCCTCAACAACTGTACCGATCCGGTCTGTTTCTTTTACCATTAGTTCTTCGGCATTTCTGATAACGCTTTCTCCCTCTGCCAAACACATGGCAACCGCCAGCACCGGTATTTCGTCAATTAAACGGGGAATCATACTTCCGCCAATCTCAATGCCCTTTAAGTCCGCAGGACTGACCCGTAAGGCAGCCTGGGGTTCACCACAGACCTCTATAGTCTCTGATTCAGAAATTTGCGCCCCCATTAACCTCAAAGCATCAATTATACCCGTACGACTGGGATTAATCCCAACCCCAGGCAAAATAAGCTCACCTTTCCGGATCAGGCTGCCCAGTACCAGGAAAAAAGCTGCTGAAGAAATATCTCCGGGGACAGCGACTTTCTGTCCTTGCAAGCTTTGCCCGCTCTTGACCCGGACTTGCGTTCCCTCACAGGCAAGACTGACTCCAAATCCTTTCAGCATCCGCTCAGTATGGTCCCTGGACAAGTACGGTTCAGTGACCGAGGTCTCCCCCTCAGCTCTTAATCCGGCCAGGATCAAAGCTGACTTAAGTTGGGCCGAAGCAACAGGAGTAACAAAAGACTGTCCCTGCAAGCGGCCGCCGCAAATAGTTAAGGGAGCTAATGATCCCCCTTGCCGGCCCAGGATTTGCGCCCCCATCCGGGACAGGGGTTGAGTGACCCGTTTCATCGGCCGGGAACGAATCGATTTGTCTCCGGTAAGCGTAACCGTAAAGGGGCATCCCGCCAAAGCTCCCAGGATTAAACGGATAGTTGTCCCTGAATTCCCTACATCCAGGACGTCATCCGGTTCAACCCAGTTTTCCATTCCCCGGCCCTCGATCCGGACTTCTGAGCCCTGCTGTTCCCATTTTACTCCCAGGCCCTTTAAACACCCCAGTGTACTCAGACAGTCTTCACCTAAAAGGAAATTGGAGATATGCGTTTCTCCGTGTGCCATACCTCCAAAAAGCGCAGCGCGGTGTGAAATTGATTTATCTCCCGGCACCTGTACTTGACCCTTAATTTCCAAGACAGGTTTTATGAATATTTCACTCATATGTAAACCTCCAAAGTCATTAACTCTGTAGAAAATTATATACCCCCTGCCCGGAAACGGCAATTAATTCCCTGAGGCGTCTTTGCTGAACAGGCTTTCCCTGACCAGGCGGGCCTGGTTAAACGCCCCGCTTATCCCATCCCTGTTCCCATGCCGGACAAACTCTGCCAATTCATCAATTCTCTTCTGCCAGGAGGTTAATCCTTCGAGGATAGCCGGGCCGTTTTTAACCAGTATTTCCTGCCACATCACCGGTGAACTGTCGGCAATCCGCGTCAAGTCCCGAAAACTGCGTCCGGCCAGCTCTAATGCCGGTAAACCCTGTTCTGACACGTCCCGGGCCGCAAGGGCTAAGGCAACAGCCAACATATGGGGAAGATGGCTGATCATTGCTACTTCCCTGTCATGTTCTGAAGCCTGCCTCAGGATAACATCTGCGCCTAAACTCAAAATTAACTTTTTTAGTTCAGCGACAACATCCGGGGGGCAATCTGCCTCCGGAGTAAGGACATACGGATAACCCCTGAACAGATCGGCATCGGCAGCCTTAAAACCGGATTTCTCAGATCCTGCCATCGGATGGCCGCCAATAAAATAGATGCCCCGTTGCGCAAACCCCCGGGATTGGAGACAGATCTCAGCTTTAACGCTTCCCACATCAGTTACAATGCAACCTCTCTTAAGGCGCCCCATCAAACAAGCCAAACTGTCATTAAGCTGATGAAGAGGCAGGGCCGCAATTATCAAATCCGCGTCAATCTCAGCCGGAGCTTCAGGCCAACCCACTTGAATCCAACCGCAGTCCAGGGCTTGCTGCAAACTCTCAGGATCTTGTTCTACAGCAGAAACATCCCACCCTTGTTTAGCTAAGGCCCCGGACCAGGAACCGCCGATTAAACCCAAACCAAAGACGCAAGCCCTGGGGACCCTGCCCCCGGACCAGCCGGCGGAAAGCAAAGAATCAGCTTGTTTCGCCAACACTTCATTCACTCCTTCCAAGGGCCATAAAAATATCTGATTTCATACATTAAACCCTCCTGCCATACTGCAAAAACAGGTCCCAACAAAAAGAAAAACACCCAAAAAGAAAGGTGTTTTGACATGCAGGCTGCCAACAACTCCCATCCTACACTCCTACATCATCGCTGTAAAAAACCGTACTTCGTAAAATGCCGATAATTTTAGTTATTTTATCATATTGTCAGTGGTTGAACAAGATTCACCGCCTGGTTATCAGTCATACTTATACAGATAAAAAGCGCCTTAAACAAGCTAAGGCGCTTTAGGACTATGTTGTTTTACAGGTGTTAAATGTTTTATCAGCCAGACTAATATTTTTTCCATCTGCCGCATGAAGCGGGTCCCTATAAACTCATGGTTACTGATAGGCAAAACAAGAATTGTATATAGTCCAAGGCGATTTCCGCCCAAAATATCAGTAAACAGCTGATCACCAATTACCGCAGTATCCTTAGGCCCTGTCTGCATGATTTGCATAGCGTCCCGAAAAGCCCTGCGCCGGGGTTTTGTTGCCCGGAAAACAAAAGGAATCCCCAGTTTTTCGGCGACTACGGCTACTCGTCTTCTCTGCTTATTATTGGATACAACACAACTCTGTATGCCAACAACTTGCAGTCCGGCAAACCATTTATTTACCTGGGGGCTGATCTCCAGATCATTCCAGGGGGTCATTGTGTTATCCAGGTCAATAATTAACCCCCGGATACCATCCCTGACAAGTCTTTCAATTAAAATCCCATCCAGGGACTCGGCTTGAAAGGTTGGACTGAATAATTTAAACATCAGATCCTCCTGAGTTAAAACTTTATATTTTATTATACTCCAAGGCAGCAAAAAGTAGCAAGGGTAATAC
>DATMXV010000393.1:0-6775 GCA_035561335.1 Desulfitobacteriaceae bacterium | reverse complement strand
TCGCAACCCCAAGGTAAATAAGATGAGAGTTAGAATTATATTGGCAAACTCAAAATTTTGATTACTTTTAAAAGGAGGGGCTACGAGGCTACCCGTAACCCCTTGTTTAGAAGGAAATTAATATGGAAATTAGAAAAGTATTAGCAAACTCAAAATTTCTGCTTTAAAAGGAGGGGCTACAAGGCTACTCGCAACCCCTTATAAGGGAGGATGAATATTGAAAAAAGAAAGTTGGATAGCATGTTAATCTTCAATAGGATCCCAGGGATCTTTCATTTCGATTGACTCTTCATTAGCTAAACCTGGGAGATAAGGAGCCTTGCTCCAGAATTTAATTCTGGCAGCTTTGCCTTGTTCGGGGAGTTCATCAAACGGGATATGGACCATGCTGATTGAGTAGAGTGGTGTACTAAATGCCGGGTTGACTATAGTATGATCCACCATGCAGTTCAGGACTGCCGGCTGACCTTTTTCGGCAGCGTCAAAACAGCGTTGCAGAGCAGGCAGGATTTCTTCATGGCTGCTGATTGTTTCGCCGTATGCTCCAAATTCAGCACATATCCGGTCCCAACGAATGGCGTCTACTTTTTCGGGACCTGCTTCATTTACAATTCCGAGCCAGGCAGCACCCTTCTGATCCTGGGTGCCAAAAGTTTCCCACTTCTCGCCATAATAACGATATTTCATGCCGGTGAGCCAGCCGTTGTTG
Organism: Desulfitobacteriaceae bacterium; assembly: GCA_035561335.1. Lineage (GTDB taxonomy): Bacteria > Bacillota > Desulfitobacteriia > Desulfitobacteriales > Desulfitobacteriaceae > UBA2264. Next base: position 6,066 of record DATMXV010000393.1, on the reverse strand, counting down.
TTGGTTACGATATAAACGATCGGCAGCTTGAATCTGGCGGCGACTTCGACATTCATACCGTCTACGCCCATGCCGGCGTCTCCCATCATGGCAACTACAGGTGTCCGGTCTGCCGGGTTGGTTTCAAGATCACCAATGGCAGCGCCGATTGACATCCCAATACCGTGTCCGATTCCGGCTTGTTCCGACGCCGTCAGGATCTGGGCCGGTCTTACGGCTTTAAGATAAGGCATAACGAATCCTGATACAGTAAATCCGTCCAGAACAACACGATTGCGGCTTTGATAACGCTCCTCCAGGAAATCGGTAATTACTTTGGAAAGGTAACCGTGGTGGATCATTTTCTTATAGCGGGGCAGATCCTTATATTTAAGGGCCCTGTCACTTCTCTTTTTGGCAGAAGCGACTTCATTGTCCCGGATGCGTTTAATCCATTCATCTCTTCCTGCCGGCGGAGTCAGATTGTTGGCTTTGATATAATCAATCATTTGACGGGCAACAAGCTTGGTACTGCCGACAATGGCCACGCTGGTTGAGATGTGGGTCCAGATAAGAGACTCAGAGGCTGCAATCTGAATGGTTTCCGGCCAGCCGGCGCCAAAGCCGTCAAAGAAGCCAACCTTTAAGCCGACGGGAATCATCAGTTCAATTTCCTTGCGGAAACTGGGCAGGCCACGGGTGCAATAAGGATGGTTTTCATTAACTACACCACGGCCAAGACGGCGGGTGGTAAAGGGGATTTTCGCCAGGGTAACCAGTTCTTCCAGCTCTTCGCCGGCTTTGTCCCAGCAGGGGTCGTCACCGATAATCAGGAAAGGCTTGTCCACTGCATACAAACGTTTGACCGCTGCGGCAACTTCATCCGGGTTGCCGGCACAGGCAATCCGTTCAGTTGTTTTGGCGCCGCGCCATTCAGGAACATATTCTGCTTGCTTAACCCAGGCCGGGATAGGAGTCATGAGCATTGTAGTCAGGATATTCAATGCTACCGGACCTTTGGGAGCAGTATTGGCCAGTTTAAAGCCTCTGGTAAGAAACTGCTTGACCTGCGGGACCTCTGTTATCCGTTGGGTCCACTTGGTAATGCCGCCCATTACCTCTTGGGTAAAGTCTTCCTGCAGACAGTTAAACATTTTTTCATGGACAAGCTCATGGCCGCCGGTGAGGATAACCATGGGGGTGCCGCTTAATAAAGCCTGCTGCACGCCACTTGTAGCATTAGTTGTGCCCGGGCCGGCTGTTACGAACACAACCGCGGTCTTCCCGGTAACCTGGGCATAAGCTTCTGCCATATAAGGAGCAGTTTGCTCGTGGCCCGGGACAACTGTATGGATACCAATCCTGCTGATGGCATCCACCATATTCCAAATGTGTCCCCCTGAAACGCCAAAAGCTACTGTTACGCCCTGTTCTTTTAAAGTTTGGGCAATATACATACCGGCGTTGGGAATTAACTCCCGTTCACCTAAAGGTACCTTCAAATTTTTTTGGGCTTCCAAATCATACTCAATTTTGGGCATCATATAGGTTTTCCCCTTTCTCTTCCGTAAATTAGAATTGTATTTGAAACCTTGGTTATCTGAATACAAGATTTACTTATAGAGATCCCTGATCAGGCGGCGGGCAATTTTGCCGGTAGCAGACTTGGGCAGTTCCGCCCTGATATCATAAGACTTGGGCCGTTTATACCCGGCCAGCTGCGGTTTGGCAAAATCCTTCAGTTCCTGTTCGGTAACCGTCATCCCCTCTTTCAGGGTCAGGACGGCGTGCACCTTTTCTCCCCACATTTCGTCCGGGAGACCAATTACAACAACCTCGGATACTGCCGGATGAGTGGCAATAACATTCTCTACTTCAGTCGGATAAAGGTTTTCCCCGCCGGTAATAATCATGTCTTTCTTGCGGTCTTCCAGGTAATAGTAACCTTCCTCATCAACCCTGGCCATGTCACCGGCCGAAATCCACTCGCCCCGGAAAGCTTCTTTGGTTGCTTCCGGATTATTCCAGATAGTAGTAACCAGGCCTCCCCAGCCTCTGCTGTATAATTCGCCGACTTCGCCTTGGGGTACTTCATTTCCCTTTTCATCCAAAAGACGGATTTCCTTGCCGGTTAAGGCCATTCCAATGGACCTCTTCTTGCGCAACTGGTCTTCCGGGTACAGAACAGTGACACAGCCCATTTCTGTAGAACCATAACCTTCAAGAAGTTCAGCGCCGTTAAAATATTTAATAATATCCTCTTTGGTCTTTGTCATCAGCGGTGCGGAACCAACCAAAAATCTTTTCAGGCTGGAGACATCATATTTGTTTTTGACTTCTTCCGGCTGGTTAAGGATCATAACCAGCATGGTGGGCACAACCGAAGAATAGGTGGTTTTTTCCTGATCAATTACCTGCAGGATTTCTTCAGGATTGAAACCGCCTGAATGATGGATAACTGAAGTTCCTCCCATCATCCACAAACCAAGGTTAAACCAGCTGGAATTGGAGTGGAAACAGGGCATAATAATAAGCATGCGGTCCCGGCGGTCCAGTGAACCGTGTTCTTTCATGAAGACGAGCAAGTGCAGGACCAAGTCCTTATTGGTGACACAGATACCCTTGGGGAAACCGGTTGTCCCTGAGGTATATGGCATAAAGTAGATATCATCTTCATCAACCTGAACATCCGGGACCCCGGCACTGGCTTTGACCAGACAGGTATCATAATCCAGGTCCTTGCCCTGACTTTTGCCCAGGCAGATATAGTGCTCTACTTTTACATTAGGCTTAACTTGGTCAATGACGGTGGCAAGTTCTTCTTCGAAGATTAAAGTCTTTGCAGTAGAATCATTAAGAATATACTCTACTTCAGGCGGAGTAAGGCGGAAGTTGATAGGTACAGGGATGATTCCGGCTCTCGCCATACCAATGTAACAATCGCCCCATTCAGCCCGATTGTTGAAGAAAATTGCACAGCGGTCACCTTTTTTCAGGCCCAGGCCAAGCAGGGTATTTGCCAGGCGGTTTGCCCTTTCGTCCAACATTTTATAAGTGAAACGTTTATCCTCTTTTCGAAAAACAACAGCTTCCTTGTCCGGATACTTATTGGCACTCATCGTAAACGCATTAGCAATGGTTAACTGAGTCTTCATAGTTAAGCTCCTCCATTTATGAATTTTTTAAGAACTTTCTGACCCATAAAATTTTTAATATTATTGCTGACCTAATTAAATTGTATTCATTGTAATCATTTTAAATAAAGTTTGTTGCCCAAAACTGGAGTTTCCCTGCCGGGAAACTCCAGTCTGTTCTTATTTAACAATTCACTTCCTCAAATTCCGTTCTGGAAATCAGGTCATCCTGAAGGTCTTTAGCGATTTCCGTAAAGTATGCAGTATAGCCTGCGACCCTGATAGTAAGATCACGGAATTTGGACGGATCCTTCTGGGCTGCCTTCAAGGTTTCGGAAGAAACCACGTTGCATTGAACGTGGATGCCGCCTTTTTCGTTTGCACCCATGTTGCAAAGGTAAGTCTTGATCAAGGTAGCGAATTTTTTAATATCCTCATCGCTGGTCAGAGCAGTGGGATGATACCTCTGGTTATATACGCAGTTCAGCATGCTGACATAATCCCACTTGGCTAAAGTACGCATTGAGCCTAACGGGCCATGAGTGTCTGTTCCCTGATAAGGGGAATTCCCGCCTTCGCCAAAAGGCATGCCGGCATATCTGCCGTCCGGCAATGCTCCTGTCATGCCGCCGAATACCACACCTGCTGACAAGTGCAGCCAACCCGGGTGCTTGCGCAGTCTTCCGAAACGCATTGGATATTTAAGATATTCGTTAGATGTATCATATTGAGACGGAAGAATCCATTTATCAACAAAGTCATCATCATTGCCATATTTAGGGGCATCATAAAGCATCTTTTGCAGATCTTCATAGCCTTCGAAGTTCTTCTCGAGGGCGTCGATGACTTCAGCCATGGTAGCCTTTTTCTCGTCAAATACTACTTTCTCCAAAGCTGCCAGGGAGTTGATTGCATTAACAGATCCAATAGAACCAACGTAATTGTTGTTAAAACCACCGGAACCACCGTTTACAATATCTTTGCCTTCTGTCAGGCAGGTTCCGATAAACATGGAGGTCCAGGGAACCCGCAGCCATTCCTGCCAAACCTTATGAATAGCATTGGCGTGGGTACAACTGCATTCAATTGCAAATTTTGTTTGAGTTAACCAGGCTTCATAGACTTCATCAACGTTCTTGAACTGCTTCGGGTCGCCCGTCTTCGGGCCAATCTGCCGGCCGCTGCGGCGTTCGACGCCATTGTTAAGGGCCAGTTCCATAGCTTTGCCAGGAACAATATCACAGTCATGCACATAATGCGGATAGTATTGGTGCCACATGAAGTCGCAGCAGACGGAATCGTAGTCCCACGCTACTTCAGGTGGGAAACCTCCTACATCAATAAAATGCTGAACTCTGCTCTGGACACCGAGGAACTGGGGCTTGCCGCCGCCGGTTCTGACAACCCTGGCTGCTTCTTCAATGAAATCATTGGGGACATTGGGGTGGATATAGACACCGACATTGGGTTGGTCCAGGTGGCAGAATTGTTCAATCTTCAGTCCCAGGTAGCTGAGCTCATTGACTGCACTCTTGCCATATTTATCGGTACCGCCCAGAGTGATATTCTGGAACATCAGGTTGCCGGTCCGCCATCTCGATTCCATCTCGGAATTAATTTTCTGAGTGGCTGCGATCTTCAGCCAGTAGCTGCCCAACAGTTCTTTGGCCTCATCCAGGGACAGGGTCTTGTCATCGATAACATCTTTTTTAAACCAGGAATAGAATTTCTGATCAATCCTACCCGGGGATTGGGCTGTCATATTGGTTTCAAAGTAATAAACGATGTGATAGAACCAGGCAGACTGCAGGCATTCCTGGAAGTTGCGGGGAGCATTCCAGGGTACCCAGTCACATACTTCCGCGATTTTTTCCAGTTCCGCTTTTCTCTTGGCGTCTTTTTCTGTTTTGGCCATCTTACGGGCTTCTTCGGCATACCTGTGGGCAAAGTCCTTGACGGCGTCACAGACGATTACTTCGCCTTTCCAGAACAAAAGTTTTTCCGGATATAACGGATCAAACTTATCGGCCTTTTCCATCAGTTCCAAAGCTCTGGCCTTATACCAGCCAATACCTCTTAATAACCTCATACGGTCGATAACTACTATATGGCCGATATGCCCTTCCTGGGCAATGCCATTAGTATATAAACCGGCATTTTCTTTTTCCCTGACTTCGTCCGGCATGGTCTTCTTGATTCTGCTTAAGCTGGCTCTGTCCTTAAAGTAAGGATGGACTTCTTCCAGATAATATTGCTTGTCTTCCTCGGAAAGCAGGAATGGATTCCACGGTCTGGTGGAAAGTGTGTCTATCTCATCAATCAGCCAGTCAACGATTTCCGGGAACCATAAAGCTCCTCTGACTTCACTGGTGAGCGAACCGACGATTAATTCGTTGTCCCTGATTACTACCGGGATTTCTCTCAGGATTCTGGCCAGGGCTTTAGCTTGTCTGATACCCTGGTCTTCACCTTCAGTTTCCTTATAACTATCCAAAACCGGTTTAGCTCTGTCCTTAATCTTTAAGACAGGCAAAGTAGTCCTGATTTCTTCTCTGATAGCATTAAGTCTGGGGCCAAACTCCAGTTTTTTGATCTGTTCTATTATCTGGGGATCGGGATTCCAGTTCCTGGCACCGATCGGATCGTCAAATTCTGCGATACACTTCTCCAGGTTTTCTTTTTCCATTGGTGTTATTAATCCTATATTTTCTGCTTTCTTACCTATTACCGATCTGGGTTTTCCCATAATTTATAACCTCCTTTTACACTCTTTTTTACACTTTTGTTCCTTAAAATAATTCCAATTATCTTAATGCAGGCTCCACCTCCTTTGATAAAGACAGTACCTAAATCTTGCAACCCCGGACTTGGATCCCTATTGATTTATTTAAGTTGACCAAAACTGCATTTGATCTTAGTCAACAGTTCCGCTTCAGAAAGAAACATCATTATT
>DATMXV010000392.1:0-18056 GCA_035561335.1 Desulfitobacteriaceae bacterium | reverse complement strand
CTCCCAACGAGTATCATATATTGCTGACTAATCAGCCATTTCTTCCCAGGCATCGGCAACTTTTTCCCATTCTTCATCATCATCAATATCGATAAGCATCTCATTACCCTGATCATCTTTATCAAGCTTCAGAATAATTGCTTCATCAACGTCTTCATCTTCATCTTCCGATTCCTCTTCCCCTTCCAAAATTGGCATGAGAACAAAATAGGTCGAACCGTCAACTTCCAAGGTGTCAAGATGAAGGAACTCGTGGTCCTCTCCCTCTTCATCAGTCAGAATTATCGTATTAAATTCCTCCAAGCCCTGGTCATGGCCGCAATCGTGCTCATTTTCGTCTTTGGGATGATTATACTTGCATTTATGTTCTGTCATAAATACTCACCTCTCATCAAATATAGTTATCCTACTTCCCGGAAGATATCCCTTCCACTTTCCCAGAATATATATTTATTACACTTTCCTGAAAGATATTGTTATTGTACTCCCACAGGTAATGATTGTCAAACTTGTCTTCGGTCTAAATAGCCTTGCAAAATAAAAACTGCAGCCATTTTATCAATTAGTCCTTTGCGTTTTTCCCTGGATAAATCAGCCTCAAGTAAAGAATGCCCAGCGCCAACAGTACTTAAACGTTCATCCCAATAAATTACCGGTAAGGAAAACTTCCGGACCAGCTTCTCGCCAAACTTCTCGGTTAAGCGGGCGCGTTCGCCGATCGTTCCGTTCATATTTTTAGGATAGCCCAAAACAATTTCCGCCACCTCATATTCCCTGATAATTTCCGCTAATTCAGCAAGTTCTTTTGGGGAACGTTTTATTGTTTTCAGTCCTTGGGCCGTCCAGAGGAAGGGATCGCTGACAGCGACCCCGATTGTCCGGGAACCAAAATCCAAACCCATAATTCGCAAATAATCACCCTATTTCAATTATTAGCTTGTCTCCATCAGATAATTTTTAAACAAAAATGCGGGCAGGCCCTGCCACAATAACCGCAAAGGATGCAAGCCTTTTGATCAACTTTCACTCTCCGGTCCAAATACAAAGCCCCTTGGGGACAAAATGACAAACACCTGCCGCATCCCTGGCACCAATCCGCGATATAAAGCTGCCGTTTCCGTTGCTTAAGCCTGGTACGCAGTTCCTGGCTTATGTCCCTGCCGGCAAAGACAGATAAATTAAAATCAATTTCCTCCCGGCTGGACATCCCTAAAGCTAAAGCCTGAACCCCTTTAATACCGCGCACAAAAGCCAGGGCTTTCTCTGTTTCCCTTGTCAGGTGCCCGCCTCCCAAAACTTTCATGGCATAGATCCCTATTCCCAATTCAGCTGCAAATCCCACCGCTTCAAGCATCCCCTGCAGAGGGCCGTCAATAATACCCAAACCCCGATAATTGAGCAGGGGATGGATAATATCCAGTCCCGGCTGTAAAGCCCCGGCTCTGACACCGGCTATGGCATGAGTGGAAATTCCAATCCAGTTAACCAGCCCTTTGCTTTTAGCCTCCTGTAATTCCTGCCAGGCCCCTTCATGCCCCCGAAGGGTGTGGGGACTTTCCTGTTCATGTAATAAAAAGATATCCACAAGCTCCCGCTTCAGGGCTTTTCTGGCCTTTTCGATACTTAATTTCATTTCCCCGGCAGTAACCGCATATGATTTGCTTACCACCCGGACATCCGGAAACCGCCGTAAAGCTAAGGCAATCTGGGCATAATTATCATATATTTCCGCAGTATCCACCCAGGTTATACCCTGTTCAAAAGCATATTGAAGGAGGTTAACCCCCTCTTGGGCAGATACCTTCCCCTGAAGAGGGGAAACCGCCAAACTGCCAAAGCAAATCTCCGAAACCTCAGGCCCCCGCCAACCAAGTTTTACCTTTTTCACCTGGTTTCCTCCGAAAATCCAAATACTTGACTTCCTAAAATCAAAAATAAAAAATCAGGGCGGGCCCCAAACACATCAGCACCCGCCCCAATCTTCTGCAGCTTAATCTAGTCTTTTTTTTCCAGGTAGCATCGAACTAATTCTTCGAGTAATTCATAACGTTCCAATTTCCTTATTAACGTCCGGGCTTGATTATGGCTGGTGATATAGACAGGATCGCCTGACATCAGATACCCGACCAATTGATTAATCGGATCATACCCTTTTTCCTGCAAAGAGGCAAAAACCTGTAACAAAATATCTTTCGCAGGGATATCTTCCCCTGGAGATTTAAACATCATAGTTTCATCAAAATCCACTTTGTATCACCCCCTATTTAGCAAGCATTCTTCCGACTATCAAAGGCACATCCGCCAAAGCCTTGCCCATCTTGTCAGGCTCTTTGCCTCCTGCCTGGGCCATATCCGCCCGGCCCCCGCCACCGCCGCCGGTAATTTTAGCTATTTCCTTAATAATTTTACCGGCATGCAAACCGCTTAAACCTTCAGGTGTAACCGCTGTAACCCAATTGACTTTGCCCTCAGCCACAGTACCCAGAACCAGGACCCCGCTTTTTAATTTACCTTTTAACAAATCCGCCATTTGCCTTAAAGCATCCATGTCACCGACCTGGACTTGAGCGGCAAGTACTTTTACTCCTGCAACATCCTGGACCTGCTCCAGCAAACTTTCCGCCTCAGTGCGGGCCAGTTTTCCGCTCATTTGCTGAATTTCGCGTTCATATTCCTTAATTTGTCCCAGTAAAGCCGAAACCCTTCTGAAAACCTCCTGGGGCTGGGCTTTAAGAATTTGGGCTAACTCCATTAATTGCTCGTCAAGACTGTTCATATAAGCCAGAGCCTGCAGACCGGCTACAGCTTCAATCCTCCGGAGACCGGCGCCGATCCCTCCCTCAGAAAGAATCTTCACCAAGCCAATTTCCCCGGTTGCCCCTACATGGGTACCCCCGCATAATTCCTTACTGTAATCACCCATTTTTACAACCCGGACAATATCACTGTATTTCTCTCCAAAAAGAGCTGTTGCTCCTAAAGATTTAGCTTCTTCAAGACCCGTTTCCATGGTTTCAACTGCCAAATTAGCTAGAACAGCTTTATTTAGGGCTAGTTGAGTTTCTTTAATTTCCTGGTCGGAAAGAGAAGAAAAATGCGTAAAATCAAAACGTAAGCGTTCCGCACTCACCAGGGAACCTGCTTGTTGGATATGTCCGCCCAGAACAGAACGAAGCGCTGCCTGTAAAAGGTGGGTAGCACTATGGTGACGGGCAGTTGCCTCTCTCTGGGCCGTATTAACTACTGCTTCGGCAGTTTCTCCCTTATGTAAAACTCCCCGGGTTATCCGTAAAGTATGATAAAATGTCCCCGAAACCCCCTTTTTGACATCGACTACTTCTGCTTCAGCCCGTGCTGTCCTGATGAGACCTGTGTCAGCAACCTGACCGCCGCTTTCAGCGTAGAAAGGGGTCTCCGAAAGAAAACAAATAACCTCTTCTCCCTCACCGGCATCTTCAGTCTCTGCGCCATCAAGGAACAACCCTGCAATTTTGACTTCTGCCTGCAGCTTGTCATAGCCTAAGAATTTAGTTATACCCAATTCTTTGCCAATATTGCTGAGGGCGCCGCTTTCCCCTTCAACCTGAGCTTTCTGTGCTTGTTCCCTGGCCTTATTCCTGTGTTCCTCAGCAGCTTTCCCGAATGTTTCCATGTTTAGGGAAAGACCTTGTTCCTGTAAAATTTCTTCAGTTAATTCGACAGGGAAACCATATGTTTCATAAAGATAAAAAGCATCCGGTCCGGCCAGGATTTTTTCTCCCGCTTCGGTTAATTCGCGTACCTTCCCCTGGAGAATTTGGGTCCCCTGTTCCAAAGTAGCCTGAAAATTCTTCTCTTCCAGGCGCAAATGGTTAATAATAAAGTTTTCATTTTCAAGCAATTCCGGATAATAACCGGAATAATCTCTCTGGATGACCCGGAAGATACGTTCCAGAAAAGGTTCCATTATTCCCAGTAAGCGGGCGTAACGCACAGCCCGGCGCAAAATTCTTCTTAAAACATACCCTCTTCCCTCATTATCAGGCCGTATACCGTCACCCAGCATAAAAGAAACCGCCCGGGTATGATCAGCTATAACCTTTAAAGCCAGATCATCTTTAGGGTTATCCTTATATCTGCAGCCGCTTATATTTGCCGCTTCATCGATAATCGGTCTGAATAAATCAGTGTCAAAATTTGTCTCCACGCCTTGCATTACTGCTGCAATTCTTTCCAAGCCCATGCCGGTATCAATATTTTGCTTGGGCAGGGGAGTCAGATTACCTGCCTCATCCCGGTTATACTGCATAAATACCAGGTTCCAGATTTCCAGGTAGCGGTCACAGTCACAGCCTATTCCGCAATCAGGGCTGCCGCAGCCCCGTGCTTCACCAAGGTCAATATATATCTCTGAACATGGACCACACGGCCCCGTCGGTCCGGCAGCCCAAAAGTTTTCGGGATCATTAAAGATACGTTCCGGTTTAACCCCGGCTTTTTCCAGCCATAACTTTCTGGCTTCATCATCTTCCGGATGAATAGTTACCCAAAGGTTATCCACCGGTATTTTCAGGATACCTGTCATAAATTCCCAGGCCCAGGTAATTGCACCTTCTTTAAAATAATCGCCAAATGAAAAATTGCCCAACATTTCAAAAAAAGTATGATGGCGGGCCGTTTTACCGACTACCTCCAGGTCAGGTGTCCGCACACACTTTTGAGATGTTGTCGCCCGGGGAAAAGGCGGTTCAACCAAGCGCTGAAAATAAGGCTTAAAGGGCACCATCCCGGCTACTGTCAGTAAAAGTGTCGGGTCGTCCTTAGGTATTAAAGAAGCACTGGGTAAAACCTTATGTCCTTTAGCTTCAAAATAGTTTAGAAACATTTGCCTTAATTGGTTGCCAGTATACATTCCTAAGCAGTTACCTCCTGTTTATTCGAGGTTCGATATCGAGGTACGAGGGCCGGGGACTTCGTATTTCGCATCTCATTTCGAAATTTTAGTTAAGAATTGGAAATCTTTATCCTTAATTTTTTCTCAAGTATATACGAATTTTGACTATTTTTCAACCAAAGCCGCTTTTACTGTTCTATAGTTTGGGAGCTACAAGTCTATAATAAATATGGCGGAAGATAACCCTGATCACTGCCGCAATCGGGACAGAGAAAAATATTCCCCAAAATCCTGCCAGCTCCTCGCCTGCCAATAAGGCAAAGATAACCCAAAGGGGATGTAAACCGACACTGTCCCCCATAAGCTTGGGAGAAATCAGGGTTCCTTCAAGCTGCTGAACAACCAAAATAACCAGGGCAACCTCTAAAGCCATCATTGAAGATTTGGTAAATCCCAATAAAACGGCAGGCACTGCCCCGATAAGCGGACCGAAGTAGGGGATCAAGTCACTTATGCCACAGATCAAACCGATTATCAACGCATAATCCATGCCGATCAGTTTAACCCCTATCCCGACAAGGATTCCGACGATAACAGCAACCACTAAATTTCCCCTGATAAAACAACGTAATACATGACTGATATCCAGCCATAAACGCTGCCATTCCAAACGCCATTTCTGTTGGACCAGACGCATAAAAGCGAGTTGGATCCTTTTCCAGTCCGCCAAAAAATAAATCGCCAGGATGGGAGAGAGCAGATAGGGACTGAGTGACGCCAGTTTTGCCGGCAGGTTATCCAATAACAATTTCAATTTTTCAGCTACGTAAACCTCTCCGTTACCTAAATGTTCGTCAATAACATAAGAAACCTTTTCCGGCAGGCCGGAGGCTAGAAAATTGTGCCTGATATTTTGGAGAAAGTCGTTTAATTGACTTATTTTCTCAGGCAGAACAACCATTAACCTGGCAGTTTCGTTATAGACTGAAGGTAACACCAGACTTAATATTAAGACAATAATAATTACTATCAAACAAAATGTTAAAGCTATGGCCCAGCGACGATTAATTTTATGTTTTTCCAGCCATTCTATTACGGGATTCAGCAGATAAGCAAGCGCAAAAGCCAATAAAAAAGGTCCTAAAACCATCCGGATAGAATAAAAGAAAATCAAACCCAGAATCAGACAACAACCAAAGAATATCCAGCGCCGCCGCTTCTTATGCATCCTAAACACCTTTCTTGCCTAACTTGCAAATGAATAATATTTAATATGTTCCCCAAAACTTTTTCTTTTATAGAAAAAAGGATAAATTTCCGACCTTACAGGAGTCAGTAATAAGCAAAGATAAGCTGATATCAGCCTGAAAAATAAGAATTCTCGTATAGAAAATAATCCTATACGAGAATAGAAATTAAGCCTGTTTGCGCCGAAGCGGCAACAAAGCTGAAAGAACAGGTTGTTATTTTAACGCATTGAGAAGATCATTGACCACAGCCTCGCTGACCGCACCTTGCCCGCCAATTATGGTTGCCCCTTTGATGGAAGCTTTATGCGCAGCCAGGAAGGCCCTTGTCGCCTCCGGTAATCCTTGATCGACCATGAGCAAAGGCGACTCGGTATAGGCCGCCAGGTTGCCCGCTACCAAAGCGTCCGGAAAATCCAGGCCGGTTACGACATAGACATTATCCAGTTTTAAGTTGAGCCCATCTATAAGCGCAGCGGCCGTAGCGTAACGGTCTGTTCCGCCATAACGGCTGGCCCCCGGAAGCTGATTGAATACTCCCGCCGCTACGGCCCCTTCGCCTCCGGCCACAATGGTGGCGCTGACTGCTTGCGCGGAGAGGACCTGGGAAGTGGCGGACGGGAGAGTTGAAGTCCCGGTAAAGAGGATGGGGATTCCCTGAGCCGCGGCATAAGATGAGATCGCCAGGGCGTCCGGGTAATTCTGGCCGCTGACAACCACAGCCCTGCCTGTCGAACCAAGAGCGCCGGCAATGGCTGCCGCGGTAGCATAGCGGTCCTCCCCGCTGTAACGGGTAACATTGGCCTGACCGTAAGTTGCGCTCAAGGAGTCTTGAATACCCTGCGAGATTACACCTGGACCACCGATCAGAACAACTTTTTTCGCCTTCAATTTCTGGATCTCGGTCAGCGTAACGGGCGTTAGCGATGTCTTATCGCTGAGCAGGATGGGAGCGTTCAGTTTTTTGGCCAAAGGCGCGGCCGCCAAGGCATCCGGAAAATCATAGGCATAGGCCAGGACCACCGTCTCCGCTCCCTCAGGCCAGCCTTTTTCGGCGATCGCATTGGCCGTCTCAAAGCGGTCACTGCCTGCTAAACGCGGTACCGTACCCGCAGCGGGGTCCCAGATACCGCCGCCGGGACTGACGACGATCCCGCCGCCGGTACCGCCGCCGGGAGTGGTCCCGGACGGGGTATAGATGGCAAAATAGGTAAAGTGCCTGGTCCAAACCACCAGATCACCGTTGATCTCTTTTTTGCCGTCGCGCGCCGCCCCCAGAGCATCTCCGCTGGTCAGGGCCAAGCCATTATTGGTAGGAATGTTCGTGATCGGGCCGCCGTTTCTCGAATACCCCACTTCCCTGCCGGCCTGATCGGGAAACAGGATTCTGACAGGCTTATCAAAAGTTAACTCCACATTTTCAAAGCCAATTTCAATGATGCTATATACCGTATTGGAACCCGGATCCAGGACACTTATGTCTTTAACGGCAGGCGTATTGATTCTTCCCTGCCAGTCCGAACCGGCGGCAGCGCTGATTGTTGTTCCGCCCGGAATATTTACCTGGATTGGCTCACCGCTGATACTGGTCAAGGTCGAAAAATTTATTTCCGGCAGGACAGCGCTTTTCGTGGCCGCATTATAACCGGGCAGGGAAGATACGTCCACGACATCAGTATTTTCGGGGACGTTGACTACCGCAGCGTCCTGGGGAACCGTATACACAATCTGGGCGGCGGTCGTCATTTCCACCTGGTAGGACATATTGTCATTGACAATATGGGAACCGGCGGCAACTGCCTGGATATCGCTCAGACGAAGCGTTGCCGTACCGTTTTTCAGGACCTGGAACGATATGGAAGCAATATCTTTGGTTGAGGCCGAAGACAAATCAGAATTATGCAGAGGGTACCTGAGAACCCCCGCTTGCAGACTCTGCGCAGACTCCGGGTCAGGAACCTGGGAATCCAAGGAGTCCAGCCGGGCATAAGTTCCCTTGGTTTGCAGATATTTCCCGTTTGCGCCGGCCACCGGCTTCAGCATGGAAGGTTGATAGTTCAAAGTAAATTCGACGCCGTAAAGATGCGCTTCCTGATCGCATTTGATTTGCACTGTCACAGTATCGCCAATATGCGCCTGCTGCGCACTGCAGCTGAGGATGATATTCGTCGTGGGCGGGGGATCCGCCAAAGCCAGGCCGGGATTCAGGATTAAGCTTATTGCCAGAACTATCAGAAGCATTTTAACTGTCTTATGCTTTTTCATTATTTTTTTCTCCTCGATATTTAATAACCGATAATAGATACCTGCCCTTAAGTTAAGGGCGGTATCTATTATCGTCCGGGAAGGGACTAGGCTTATTATGCCGCCTGTCGCAGCAGGACTTTTTCGCCTACATAAATAACATCCACGATGTCAATATCACCGTCCTTATCCATATCGAGCGCAGCTTGATAACCGTTTTGATCATTCGGTTTTACGGGGTCTCCGGTTTTGCCGTATTTTCTCGCCACATCAATCAGGTCCTGGAGTTCGGTCTTGCCGTTTCCGCTTATATCGGAAACAGCAACCACGATTCTTTCCGCTTGGTCTTGGATCAGAATATCTTCATTGACCCCATTATGGACGAGTGATCCTTTTACCAACACAATACTGCCTGCCGCCGCTTGTTCCTTTGCTTTCAGCTTGATGGTAAGCAAATCAAGGTCCCCGCTCAAACCTTCTCTTTCTCCCAAAAGAACACCCACGATATGAATATTCCCGTTGTCATCATGGTTTAATAAGCTAAGGCCCAATTCGTCTTTAAAGTCATCCCGTACCGTAACACTCTCATAGGCAAACAGGTCAGGATCGAATTTCAGGGTTAAATCAAAACCGCGCAGGTCCTGAGCCCCCATGGCCCAAAGCGTGACATTCGTTTTCTCGCCTGCCTCAACGATTGCTTTTTCCATTTCCAGGACATATTGCTGCGTATTGAGCTGCTCGCTCTCCCCGCTGTTCAGATCGAGGATGACCCGGTTGTCGGCCGGAAGCAGATCGGTACTCAGGGACAGCAAGGCCCCTCCCAGTGTTTGGGTTAAGGTGTCTGCAGAGGCCGCCATGCTTTGGTAAACGGCCAACAGTTGGCTGTCTGCCGTTTCGTCGCCCTGATAATGGGCTACCATGACATTTACCAGGCAATCCTTTACCGTTAAGAAAGGCGTTACCTGCTGGGAGCAGGCGTTATTGGCCGCTGCCAGGGCTTGATCCGGGGTAAGGCCGGGTTGTATTTGCCTGATCACTCCGGCCAGCATTTGGGGGACTAATCCAGCCAAACCTTCTCTGAGATAATCTTCGGCATAAGTCTGGAAGTCTTGGCCGCCGGTATTGTAATCAATGCCGGTAATCCGGTTTGTCGTCACATAGAGCTTGCCCTCGCCGGTCAAATCCACCAGGCGGAAAGGAACCGGGGAGGTTACCAGCGAACCGGTTTCCACGTCAAACAGGAACTGGTTGCCGGGCAGGGTTGCTTTTGTAATATCCTGGGCATGGAAATGGCCGGTGAAGACCGCCTTCATCCCCCTGCTGCTCAGATTGGCGGCAACGTTGGCTGCGTCGTCAATCACATATTCCGGGAAGAACGCGCTTTGCAGCGAGAAATGGTTGGTTACGCCGTGGTGCATCATGCCGATCACCGTTTTGCCCTGGGCCGCGCCGGCTTCAATCTGGGCGTTAATCCAGGCCAGCCGTTCGGCGGAGAAAGCGCCGGCTGTCGTCGAAGTACCGTTGGCGATATTGTCGTCATACAGAACTGAATCCATGGCGATAATTCTTAAGCCCGGAACCGGCTCGACCGCATAACTCAAAGAGTTGGGGTCCTGGGCCACCGCTTCGTCGTAGCCGAAGTCTCCGTATATTTCCTTGAACTGGGCCGGAGTGGCACTGGCTATCGGGGTAGCCTGGTCCCCGCTGTAACTGAAAGCGTGGGGATTATTGATGTCATGGTTGCCGTCAATGACATAGACCTTCTTGCCGGCATCCTCCAACTGCCGCAGCTGTTCGGCCAATTGCTGGTGATTGACGAGTTCTCCGTCCTTGGTCAGGTCGCCGCAAACCAGAACAATTTGGGCATCGCTGTTGATAATCCCAGCGATGGCGCTTTCCAGGATGGCCTTGCTCTCGGCGATCAGCTTGCGATCGGAAGCCAGGTACGCTTCAAAAGCGCTGCCGCTCGTTCCCAGGGCGGGATCATAGTAATGAACGTCGGAAATGACGGCAAATTTGACGGCCGGTACGACTGCCGGCATTGGGCCGTTCGTGATCCGGTTTTCCAGGGCGGCGGTGATGCCTGCTGTTCCCGCTGCTCTGACCGCATTGGCCAGGTCATCCCTGACCAGGATATGCGTGTCAACCATGTTGCTGGACTGGGAACTGAAAGAGAAGCCGTCTTTAGGCACAGCGGTGGTGCCGCCGTAGAGGAAGTCATTGGTAGCGGCTTTGTAAACGGTGGTGGCATCACCGAGATCGATCGCCGTCCCGTCGCTCTTGGCCGCGCTGTATACCCTGCTGCCCGAGGGTTGGGAGCTGTCATAACTGAAGCTCAAACCGGACAGCTGGATGCCGTAGCCGCCGTCAGCGACCGCTTCTTCCAGGATCACTTTCAGTTGAGCGCCGGTCATGTCACAGGTGACGATGACATTGTCAAAAGGCATGAATTCATACATTTTGGCCATGGTGATCTGACCCTGCGGAATGTCGCAGCGCAGGCCGCCGTTATTCTGGAAGGCAAAATTAACACCCGCCGTATTGCGTATTACATCGGTGGCCCAGTTGCCGGCCAAGGATTCGCCATAGGGTGTGACTGCCTGGCTGCGGGTCAGGTTTTTCTGCGCCGAACCGAGCACTTCATTTAAAATCGGTCCCTGCTCGGCCATGGTTTGGCTGATCAGCTCCTTGACGTTCTGATCGATTACCGGAGTTGCGGCTTTAAAGCCATAGGGATAAACCGTGCTGGTCGTGTTTTGGGCGACATAGCTGGCGCCGGTATTGGGGAAACTAAGCGTGCCGTCCTGGTGCAGCACAACTTTGAGGTCGATATAACCGTTACCGTTGCAGTTGCCGATGGCCAGGGGGATGGTTTTTCCCGCATTGGTGGTCACTGTTGTCTGCACGATATCATGGGTATGGCCGCCGAGCACGGCGTCTACCCCGACAAGATTTTTGGCAATGTCCACAATCGGCCCGGAGGCGCCGTTATTGTAGTCGTCTCCCTCATGAATGAGGGCAATAACGATCTGGGCGCCCGCGGCTCTGGCTTCCTGGACATATTGATTGATATAAGTCACATTGCTAAGCACGTCGTAGTCCTTGATGTTGTCAGCCAGAACGATATTCGGGGCTGACTCGGTAAGACCGCTGACGACAGCAATTTTCACGCCGTCCAGCGTAAAGATCTGATAAGGATCGAAGACAGGATCGGTGGTATTGCCTTTGGGGAACAGGTTGGCGCAGAGGGTGGGATATTGGGCTGCGACCGGATGCGCCGGGTCGAGGTTGGTCACTTTCGCCAGGCCCCAGTCAAACTCATGATTGCCCACGGCCGAAGCGGCCACACCCAGGTAATTGAAGAACTCCATGACCACTTCGCCGTATTGCAGGTTGGAAATCGCCGTTCCCTGGTAATTGTCGCCGTTGGCCAGGATCAGGGTCCGGTCGGGGTTGTTGGCCTTGACGGTGTTTTTAATATTCTGGGCCGTTACCGCGGCAATCTGGTTGTTGGTGTCGTTGCCGACATAACCGTGCAGGTCGGTAATTTCCACGAAATCAAAGATTTTATCGTCGCCGGACAGGCCTTTGCTGATACCGGAGGCATTCTGGACACAAAGCTGGGGACTGTCATAAAGGGAAGCCACCGCAATCACAGTCACCGTATCGCCGGGATTAATCCCTGTCAGAGCCGGCATTTTATAGATATTGATCGTGTTGCCGTCCCCGTCGCTGAGGGGGGTGTAATTGCCTGAGGCGGCGCCTAAAGTAACGTTTTCGATTTTAACCCGTTCGGATTCATAGGCGGAGATTTGGTCCTTAAGCTGAGCAATCGTTACTGTCTGCGGTTCGGGGAGAGGATTGCTGTGCGAGTCGCTGAGGATCGTGACGGACGCCGGGCTGCTGATCTCCAGGATGCCGTGATAAAGGGACAGCGCCCCGTTGACCTTAATAATATCGCCTTGCTGCGGCAGCGGGGAGAGTCCGGGGGCATAGACGAGCAGGCCGGCCGTACTGTCCTGGATATAGTAGTTATTGGCAGCCGCATAGGTTACCACGCCGCTGACCTCAACCGTTTGACCGACGCCTTGATTCCTGGCGTCCTGGATCGTTCCGCCGGCTTTGACGACGGCGGCTCCGTCTTCCAGGATGAGTTCAGGCACATTGTAGTAGGCCGAAATGGCTGTGATATCTACTTTGTCGCCCGCGCTGATTCCGGTCAGAGCCGGGGTCTTGTAAATAAACGAACTGTTGGGAGGAGCGGCCTCATCCGTCACTGTCGTGTTACCGCCGACGTTGATGGTTCCGATCGTGACATTTTTAATTTTTACCAGTTCGGACTGGTAAGCGCCAAAGTCGGCCAGGGTTACTTCTCTGGGCTCAGGAACCGGGTTGCCTTCACTTTTAAGGATAACATCCTCCGTTTGGGCGGGTGTGATCTCCAATAACCCTTTATAGGGGCTTATTGCTCCGGTAACCTGGATTTTATCGCCCTTCTTGGGTGTAAAGTTCAGGTTGACATCGCTGTAAACGTACATGCAAATGCCGGCTGTACCGTCCTGCAGGAAATAGGAGCCGGCTGTGGTAGGATTGACGACGCTCACAATCCCGGTCACCGTAGCTGTTTCCCCGACCGGGGTCATGCGGGCTTCGCTGATGGGAATGCCGACATCGGTGGTCGCATATTTGACATGCAGGGTTGGTTTCTGGGAATCGTCGGCCACACCCTCGTAAGCCAGAGCGGTCCTGTTCCCTTCGCCGGTTAACAGGAAGGTGAGGGCATTGCCGGATTCCCAGGCTTCCTTGTTTACGATGTGCTGGACCAAAGCGGCCAGGTTCGGGGTCTGCTGGGCCGTACCACTTAAGACGCTTGGATTCTGCCACATACTGTCGTCATCCGTGCCGCTTATCGTCCAGTTGACGGAAGCCGCGGTTTTGTTGGCAAGCTTGCCGGAGATGACATTGTTGACATTCTCAATGGCCGCTGAATCGGCAACATCTTCGGCATAGATATCGATATCGAAGGGATTGGCGCTCTTCGCCCTGTCGGAATAGTCCGCCGTAAATTGGATATAGGCGTCCGTGATCGTCGCCCCCTGGGGAATATTCAGGCCGGAGAAACGGATCCCGATTTTCTGGTTTTTCTTATCTTCATTGGCAGGGGTTTCCCAAGTGATCTCAAGATCGCTGCTATCATAGTCCAAAGAGCCGTCGGCCCGTTCTTCCGTATCGTCCAGCGCGGTTTGAACCGGTACGACGATCTCAAAACCGGCTCCGGAAGAAACGGTGATCGGCAGTATATTACTGGTAACCGTTTTGCCGTCAAGGGTCACTTCGGCGGTAATTTTAATTGTGGTATTGCGGTCCGGCTGGTTCTGCACAGTGACTTTACCGTCAGCAGAGATAGCCAGGATACCGGCTTTGTCTGTCTGATAGATCACTGTGGCGGCGGAAAGGTCCATGTCCGCTCCTGTGGTGTCTATTCCGGCTAAGCTCAGCTGGAGCTCAGAATCACCGGAAATCACACTATCGTCCGCCGTTAAGGTGACCGTAGCCAGTCCGTGGGGAACCGTGACGCTGATCTCGAGCTCGTTGCTTTTGACAAAGCTTTCTCCGTTAAACACCTCGGCCCAGACTTTCACGGCTTGATTCAGGACCGGAGCGTTTTTGACCGTGACCTTGCCGTCTGTTCCCACCGCTAAAATGTCGGCATCAGCGGTCTTGTACAAGACATAGGCGCCGCTGAGGTCCAGCGCGTCCCCTCCGCTGTCTGTGGCTGCCAAACTGAGTTGGATACTGTCTTCAGGATTACCGGTATCTAAGGTCGTTTTGTCGGCCGTGACCGTCACATCAACCAGATCCAAGTCCGGCTGTCCTTCTTTGGCAATAGTAAACGTGTCGGTCTCGGCCAAGGTATCTGTCCGGTAAGTGGAAACGGTCAGGCTGGCGGGGGTAAGGTCGAATTTAGAGAAAGTCGGCACATTCAATTGCTCGCGGACTGCGGCATAATATTCCGGAATCGCCTGCAGGCCGTAATATTTGCTG
This sequence comes from Desulfitobacteriaceae bacterium, assembly GCA_035561335.1. Taxonomy (GTDB): domain Bacteria; phylum Bacillota; class Desulfitobacteriia; order Desulfitobacteriales; family Desulfitobacteriaceae; genus UBA2264. The sequence goes on along the minus strand of DATMXV010000392.1, from coordinate 3,647 downwards.
CCGCTGCCGGAGTTTAAGGTCATATAGACCGTACCAAGGGAATTCTGACCAGGCAGAGGCTGGTCGTTATACATCGGGTAGGTCCGGGTATAGCTGTGATCATGACCGGTCAATACCAGATCGATATCGTACTGATCGAAATACGGGAATAAGGCGTTCCTTAAATTGATGATCCCTGTCTCCAGGGAATGGCTTGCCGAACCGTAAATATCATGGTGGAACATCACCACTCTCCAGGCGGCGTCCGGGTTGGCCTCTACCGCTTCGGCGATGAAGGCTCCATGCTGGGCGCCGCTGGTGTTATTGGAGTTTATCACCATGACCAGCAGATTGCCGTAAGTGAAATAATAATCGCTGCTGCCCGGATTGGTAGCCCCGTGGGTGGTGAGATTGGGAAGATTGAAATGGTAGCTGTAATTGGGGGCGCCGTTGTCATGATTGCCCAGTAACGGGGCGACCGGCAGGTTTCTCAGTTCCGGCGGGGAGAAAAAGCCGGTGTATTCCGCTTCATTGCTGTTTGTTTCAACCTGGTCGCCAAGGGACAGGAGGAAACTTGCTTCCGGGAATTCTTCCATAGCCTTGGCCATGGTGTTGTTCCAGCCGGTAATATCCGTAGGGGTATTACCGGCGCCGATTTGGACATCACCGACTGCCAGGAAACTATAGGATTCGGTCCCGTACGTGTTAAAGCTGTAGACATCGCTCCAGCTTGAATCGCCGTCACCTACGCGGTAAACGTAAGCGGTGGATTCCTCCAGGCCGGTGACCACGACTTTGTTGGAATAGAAGCCGCCGGCTGCCGGCGAAACGCTGCCGGTAAACGTAGCCGCTTGCTCAACCGGGAAATCGCTTCCGGTCATGTCGGCTTTTTCAGCGACCTGGACGGCGCAATCCGCGGATTGAACTGTTGAGTACCAGGCAAAATTTAATTCTGCGGCATTCTGACCGGGAGCAAAGGTAAGGTCAGTGGCTTCATAATCAGGAGCAGGAGGATCATCATCACCGCCGCTACCTTCGCCACTGCCGGCTGCAGCCGCGCTAAACTCCATATCCCAATAAACGTCGGAACTGTCCGCCCTGCCCTGATGCACTTCAGCAGCCAGGACATTCTCACCCTCAACCAGATAAGCCATTTCATCCGCACCCAAGCTGAAACTCGGCTGGGAGCCCTCAGAAGCGGTGTCCAGATCCAGGGCCGGATAATCATCGCTGAAATCAGAAACATAGCTGTCATAGCCGGGTTCGGGAACATCCTCTTTGGCCGGAAGATTGGTCCGGGCAATTTCGTACCCATTCAGGTAAATAACCGCCGCATCGTCAATCCCGGCCTCGATAACACCGGTACTTCCGATCCCGGACAGATCACTAACCTCAAAGGTTGTACGGAAATAAGTTGTTGCATATTTATGATTGGAATCCGGACCATAGCTGATGACCGTACCGTTTGAATCGGTGATCTTGCATGAACTATTCAGCGGGTTGCGTTCCGAACCCGGATAACCCAACGGCGCTTTGCCGTCGCTCCAGCTGTCGTCGTTAAAAGCCGGCTCCTTCCAGGCAGTTCCCTGATCCGAACCATTGTCCAGGTACTTCCAGGTGCTGCCTTTACTCAAAAGTGTGATGCTGCTGTCGGTAGTATCGCCCGAGCCCAACGCAGCATTAACCGGCATAATCATGTTGCCTAAAAGCACAGCTGTTAACAGAACAGCTGTCATGAAATTCTTTGCCGTTCTCATATTAACCTCCAAATTCAAATAGATTTAAAATCAATAAGTTTATGATTCAACCTTCCGTCAAAAAGCAAGAAAAATTGGTGTGGACCTGCAACAAAAGCAAAATGTTTTACAAATCTATGCGCGGTATAATTGCGGATTCTACCAACGCTTAGATTTAGACTTTGTTTTATCATCCCCTTTCCTCTTTTTATTGGGGGATTCCCCTCCTTTCACCTTATTATCTATGCGTAACCTCTTGTTCATGGCGGGAACCAGCCAGGAAGCAATGAAGGCGACGATAGGCACGGTCAAAATTACGGACAGGCTGCCGGACAGCGCCTGGATTAATTCAATGCCGACCATATTCATGTTTATCAATTGATAATAGGAAACATTATACGAATAATCAGAATGATAGCGTTAAGCGAGGTTCCGGTAAAAGCAAGGATAAGGGTGGTGGACATTGTCCCCATCATGTCGCGTCCGACATTGAGACCGGATAAAAACAAGCGTTTCGCCCCGATCTCCCGGTTTGAAAGATATACTTCCTGCATGGCCGAGGCTACGGAGATACTGACATCCATCACGGCTCCGAGCGAAGCAATGAGAATACCCGCAAACAAAAGCTCCGGGACATGCAGGTGTGTCCGGGAGGAGACCAGAAGCAAGGTTTCCGCTTCCTCGGTGCTCAGTCCCGAAATATGTACCAGCGAACCTGCGGCAGCGGCTACAAGTCCCGCAATAACAACTCCCAGGATAGTACCGAGCATGGCTGAAACCGATTTCGGGCCCCAGCCATTGAGCAGGAGCATGGTAACACAGGTAGAAAATATAACCAGTATAACGGCCGCCCCTACCGGAGAATACCCCCTGTAGATCATGGGAATAAACAAGAAGAGCAGGCAGATAAAGGTCAGGATTAAGGCCAAAATTGACATCAGACCTTTTTTCCGTCCGGTGGCCCAAAGGACGGCCATGAACAGCAAGGCCAGGACATAGAGGATTGGCGCCCTGTTATAATTGGCTACTGTGACCTGCGTATTCTCCGCACCGGCAGCATCAATGTTGACAATGATTTCAAGGCCTTCTTTGGCCAGGACATTGAAGTACTTGCTTAAATAGTTCTTTACAGTCCGGACCTCGCCCTGATGCTCCCCGCTCAGGATCTTTACCTCCAGGTCCTGGGTACCCAGGTACAATCCGGTACCGCTGTTATCTTTGATCAGGGACTGGTTAACAACTTTCAGTACCCTTGCTTTTTCATATTTGATGTTGCTGACAGCTCCCGACAGATTCCTGACGCTTTGTTCACCCGTGTTAAAGTGATAAATCAAGAGAAAAAAAAGAACGACCAATATTGTCCAGACAGCCGGTTTAACAACTTTCGAATTCATTACCGCTCCTTCGGTTTGTTTTCTTTCCGCTGAGCTATATGAGTATTATAAGACCAATATATTAATTTTCTTATCATCTAACGTTAAGTAAAAATTAAATTAATGTAAAATTTCCAAATAAAAAGGAACCCGTTCAAAAGTCATTTGAATGATTCCAAATTTATAATAGGGGCTGCGAAGGCAGTAAAATCCGCAACAATACCGCCGCTTAACAGATCACCTTTACACACCAATTTTTCTTACCTTTTGACGAAAACCAAAACCAACTAAACGTATTTGGAGGTGGAGGACCGGTATCAGAAAGTAACCGGGCGATCTGCGGCAGCAGCCCCTAAAATTAATAAGTTAAGCTAAAGGGGCGTACAAGTAAAAAAACAAGCATGTTTTGAATCATAGATGCTCGTTTATGTATCATCTATGTTTCGGCAGTCTGGCAATCTTAGCAAACAGCTTTAGACCCAGGACTTTGCGGCCCATCCTTTCGGATGGTGTGCTCTTGTCGGCATAAATATATTAAATTCAACTTTTAAGATAATAA
>DATMXV010000391.1:0-5991 GCA_035561335.1 Desulfitobacteriaceae bacterium | reverse complement strand
GGATTATTTATAATAAAATATTTTGAGGCTCAGAGAATTAAAGGAGGACATCCATCTATGTATTCTGTTCGTTTAAGATAAGCCGGCAATAAAAAAGCGGGAAAAACATCCACTATGGCGGGCTTTTTTGTTGTGCTTATTTTGCGAATTGAGACATGGATACGGGTGAGGTGCAGCCATTTAAGGTTATACATTTTTTACCTATGTCTTTTTAACGTTGATATGCAGACTAGAACTCGCACCGCGGATTTTAGTCTGCATTTTTTATTGCCTAGAAACAGGACAAATCAACCATAAAAAGGCAAGGAGAAAGCAGATATGACAATAAAAACTTCAAAATGGAAACAAGATTTTTTTACAATCTGGACGGGTCAGGCAGTTTCGCTTATAAGTAGTGCCATCCTGCAAATGGCAATTATTTTTTACCTTACTGAAAAAACCCAATCTGCGATGGTGCTGTCAATCGCTTCGTTGGTTGGCTTTCTGCCATATGCAGTTTTTGGGCCTGCAATCGGTGTATTGGTTGACAGATACAACAGAAAAATGATTATGATTGGTGCTGATTTAACTATTGCTGTAGCTGGTGGAGTATTGGCCCTTATGGCCTTGTATATGGAATTGCCGGTTTGGATTATTATGGTTGTTTTGTTTATCCGCAGTATCGGAACAGCTTTCCATTCTCCGGCGCTAAGTGCGGCGATCCCTCTTTTAGTACCGGAAAAACAGCTAACCAAATGTGCTGGTTACAGCCAGTCTATGCAATCAATCAGTTATATTGTCAGTCCGGCAATTGCCGCTTTTCTATACTCCATTTGGGATTTAAATTTAATTATAGCTCTTGATGTATTAGGTGCTGTAATAGCTTGTATAACGGTAGCCCTTGTGAACATTCCGGAACTCAGCGCAGAACAACGCCACTTAAAGAAAAACTTTATGGAAGAAATGAAAAACGGCTTTGCTGCCTTGAAAGAAAACAAAGGATTGTTTACCCTGCTTTTAATAGGAACTTTGTATATGTTTGTCTATATGCCAATAAATGCCCTATACCCACTTATGAGTATGAGTTATTTTAATGGAACACCTGTACACGTTTCAATCACAGAGATTGCTTATGCTGCCGGTATGCTGGCAGGGGGACTGTTGTTAGGACTTTTAGGCGGATTCCGGAAACGAATTATGCTAATGGTTACCTCAGTTTTTCTGATGGGGTTAAGTTTGACTATTTCTGGAATTCTCCCTTCAAGTGGTTTTATTGTATTCGTTTTGTGTTGTATGATTATGGGCCTTTCTGTTCCGTTTTACAGCGGTATTCAAATGGCTCTTTTTCAGGAAAAAATCAAGCCGGAATATTTGGGACGAGTTTTTTCGCTTGCGGGAAGCATTATATCCCTTGCTATGCCTGTTGGCTTAATCCTAGCGGGATTTTTTGCTGATAGAATCGGTGTAAACCATTGGTTCCTGATGTCGGGGATTCTCATTATCGCTATTGCGATACTTTGTTCCCTGCTTCCGGTCATCAGAAAATTAGATCAAAAAGAAAATATTGAAGGTTAAAGGAGGCATACTTAATAAATCCGTCATCAGGCAAAACTTATAAGGTTGTGCCTGATGAGGACGCTATTCTCGCCGCAATCACCAAAGAGAACCGGCTCTTTGAAAACGACCGCAGCCTTGCCGAGTACATCCGCGATAATGCTCTCAATGACAAGGTGTATAGCATATACCCTGCGGTGGAGATTGTTGACGGCGAGCTGTGGGGAGTCATGACCGCAGGGTTAAAGGAATCTCTCTCTGGAGAAGAAAGAGTAAACGGACAAATAGCGCTCCTTGGTTTCTGTTGAAGCTAACGGGCACTTTTTTGTCACAACAGATTGCATGAGCTAGACAACGTAGCAATATTAAAAGAATTTTTGAAAAAATAGCGAAAAAGGGCGCAGTATATCTCTAACTGCGTCCTCGTTTTTTCATGATATTTTGACTTATTTTTATATTAAAACAAATTATTAGATTATTCAAGTTAAAAAATAACGCTTATGGATTAATGTACCGATATATTTAATTGAAATATATTGGGGTTTTTATGATCTTAAATCTCCATTCGCCGTCAATTTATCGTCAGTTTATGAAAGGAGTGTATAGATGTCTCGCAGAGGTGAAAATATTTATAAACGCAAGGATGGGCGCTGGGAAGGCCGTATACTGAAAGCGGACGGGAAATATCAGTATGTTTACGCCAGAACCTATAAAGAAGTAAAGGAAAAAAAGAAAAACTATAAAGAATATAAAAAACTCCGTAGGGAAAAAATTCCCGGTACAGCCAAAAGTGCTACTGAATTATTTAAATTATGGTTGGAAAGCGGTGTTGCCAATCAGGTGAAACCGTCTACCTATGAAAATTATTATCGCTGTATGCATAAGTATGTACTGCCTTTTTTTGGAAAGATGAATGACCGAATCACGGCGCTTCAAGTCGGGCTATTCGTAAAATCAATCTGTGATAATATCTCTCTTTCCGAGTCATATAAAAGGAAGATCATTTCGATTTTCAAAACGGCGCTGAGAGAAATCCTGAAAAACTCCGGCGACTATGCACCGATCATGGAGGAGGTTAAACTGCCGAAAGCAGAAAACACGGCCGTGCAGGTTTTTTCAGTCAAGGAACAGCGGCTTATTGAAAATGCGGCAATGGACTCAGAAGACAAGCGGGCCCTCGGAATACTTCTGTGTTTTTATTCCGGTATACGGCTGGGAGAACTTTGCGCCCTGAAATGGGGAGATCTTGATTTTGAAGCAGGAACCATGTCTATCGTCAGAACGGTATCTCGCACTAAAAATTTTCAGCACCACGTTAATAAATCTATATTGCTTGTCGGAATGCCGAAAAGTAAAAAATCGATTAGGAAAATTCCTCTGCCTGTTTTTTTGCTTAAGCTGTCAAATAAATTGAAGATATACGCTAAAAATGAACACTGCTATGTTCTTTCAGGCTCGAAAACTCCGATTGATCCTCGTACTTACCAGAAACTATTTAAGCGGATTTTGACAAGCGCTGGAGTGAAAGACCGTAAATTTCATACGATCCGGCATACCTTTGCCACCAGAGCTTTGGAGTTAGGTGTCGATATCAAGACGCTCAGTGAAATATTGGGACATTCCAATGTGGCAATCACACTCAATATCTATGCTCATTCCTTGATGGAGCAGAAAAAAATAGCCATCAACAAGCTCAATGAGATGCATGTAACACATATGGGAATTACTTCATTCGCCGTCGGCGGTTCCGTCATAAACGCCTGAAAAATCAAGTAAATACAACGCTTTGTAGAATCCGGACGCAGTTAGAGATATACTGCGGTATTGGAAAGCTGATTCTTTAAATGTTAGCTTTCCCTGCCCGATTGTTTTTTTATACGGCTATTCCGAATTGGATCTGGGAACTCGATCGGTTCTATTTAATGTTCATATGCAATATGCAGAAAAGAAATTATACAAGGAAGAGGATGTATGAAGGAACAATTTTTAAAGGATTTAGTCAATCGTTTCCCGGACGGGTATGCCTGTCATAAGCTAATTCTTAATGACAAAGGCATTGCGGAAGATTTTGTGATTCTCAATGTTAACCGGGCATTTGAAGAGATGACCAAGTTAAAAGACTCGATTTCAAGAAAGAAAGCGATGGAGGTCTTCCCAGGGATAAAAAATGGCGATTGCGACGGGAGCGTTTTTTTTGACAATGCGGCGAAAAATAGTATCAGACAGGAAATGAGCCGCTATGTCGATATTTTGGGATGCCGTTATAAGATGACTGCCTACTCGCTTAAGAAAATGCATTTCTTTACAATTTTAAAGAAAACCTCCAAACCGAAAAGCATTAAAACTAATGAGAGTCCTTCTCAGCTGTTGGAAGCAATGTTCAGTGAGCATACGGCCGTTATGCTGATCACGGAGCCGATATCCGGGAAAATCGTAGACGCCAATCCCGCCGCCTGCGCCTTTTATGGTTATGCAAGAGAAGATCTTCTGAATATGTGTGTTGAGGATATCAGCCCTCTGTTTAAGGAAGAAATGAAAAAACGCTTTCCCCACCGGCTGCATAACGGGAACATTAGGATGGTAGATATCTATTCCTCTCCTATTCTATATAACAATAACACCTATTATTTCTCCATTATTTTTGACGTCACGGAAAGAGAAAAATACAAAGAAGATCTATACCGGCAAAAGGAGCTTTTAAGGATAACCTTTGAATCGATCGCTGACGGAGTGGTCACCACAAATAAAGACGGACTTATTACCTCTCTGAACAAGTCGGCACAGAAAATAACCGGATGGCCGGATACAGAGGCGCATGGCAGGAAATTTACAGATGTATTTGAACTGAGAAACAAGGAAACCGGCATCACGGTTGAGAATCCAATTGATAAAGTACTGCAAACCGGGAAAATCATCGGTCTTGCCAAGTATACGATTCTGATCAATAAAAATGGCTGTTCCGTACCCATGGCCGCCAGCGTTGCTCCGATCAAGGATGAAAACGGCGGCATTTTTGGCGTTGTGATGATTTTTCGAGATGTTAGCAAAGATCAGGAAGAGCAGGAACACATTATGGATCTGAGTTATCACGATTTCCTCACGGGCCTCTATAACCGCAGATTTGTATCGGAGCAGTTAGCCCATTTGGATATTGCCGAAAACCTGCCGCTTGCAATTATCATAGGCGACATAAACGGACTGAAATTGACAAACGACGCTTTTGGCCATACGGAAGGCGACAGGCTCTTAAAAAAAGTTGCGGAATCGCTCAAAGAGAGCTGCCGCAGAGAAGAAATTATTATCCGCTGGGGAGGCGACGAATTTTTAATTATTTTGCCTGGAACGTCGCCCGGAAAAGCAAAAGATATCACTCAGAGAATACAAAATGCTTTTATCAGGAACAGCGGCGGGATTCTCCAAATCAGTGTTTCACTGGGTTATGCGGTGAAGGAATACGCCGGGGAAAATCTCTGGAATGTGCTTAAAGAGGCAGAAAAGTGGATGTACCACAAGAAACTTTTGGAAGGTAAAAGCCACAGGAACAACATTATAAATACATTGCTTATGACGCTTTATGAGAACAACCTTGAAACAGAGAAACATTCGAAAAGATTGAGTATCTACTGCCAAGCGATTGCTGAAAAACTGGATTTGTCATCCGAAGAACAAAATGATTTGTCGCTTCTTGCAATGTTGCATGATATCGGTAAGGTCGGAATCCGCCAGGACCTCATTCAGAAGCCGGGGCCTTTAACTGCCGAAGAATGGGAGGAAGTGCGGCGGCATTCGGAAATCGGGTATCGTATCGTGCAGAACACGCCGGAACTCTCATCTGTTTCCGAATACATTCTTCTGCATCATGAACGGTGGGACGGCAAAGGTTATCCGAGAGGCTACAAAGGAGAAAAAATTCCCTTGCTGTGCCGAATTCTGGCTGTAGCCGACGCCTATGACGTTATGATCAGAGGAAGAGTATATAAAAAGGCCTGCAGCAGAGATGAAGCAATGGCCGAACTGAAACGGAACGCAGGCTCACAGTTTGACCCTGAAATAGTCGCGGCGTTTGCCGAAATCATGGGCAATAAAGAATTGCCGGGCATTTCATTAGTTTGATTTTGGCAATCCAATTTAAATATCAAATAGGTCACGGAACAGAGCGGAGGTTAGTTTGCACATATTTTATGGAAGAAAATAAATCAGTTTGCTATAGCCTGATCATCAGATGGCTTTCGCAAACTAAACGGGTAAATACAATAGAATGTAAATTAAAGGCCGGATCATTCAATTGGAAACAATAACCCGGGAGGTGTTTCCACAATGAATACCAGATAAAGCTGCGTAAGCTCATTGAGACCAAGATCTCCGGCAAGGAAATCGTCGCCGCGGAGCCCGAGAGTGCCGGCAAAGTGATCGACCTGATGGAGGCCCTCAAAGCCAGCGTGGAGAAAATCCAAAAAG
>DATMXV010000390.1:0-5209 GCA_035561335.1 Desulfitobacteriaceae bacterium | reverse complement strand
CCTTATAATATTCTGACTTATACCCTTGGAGAAATGCTTTTTACAGACAATAAGGACTTTAAGGCTTTTAAAAAGTCACTTATAAATCCCGGAAATATTGCAGTTTTAATAGGCCTTCTTCTCTTTATATTTTCGATTAAGCTTCCTTATCAAATACAAGCAACATTAGATACTATAGGTGGAACAACTACTCCCTTGTCAATGCTTATTGTTGGTTCTATGCTGGCAGAAATAGAGGTAAAGGAACTGTTTAAAGGATTTGAATTATATTATGGAAGTTTTATCAGGCTTGTGGCAGTTCCTTTGCTAGTTTACGGTTTTTTAAAGATAATCGGAGTTTCCGGAATGGACCTTGGAATACCTGTTCTGATTGCAGCGATGCCTGCCGCAGCCAATAGTGTAATATTTGCGACCAGATATGGCGGGGACTCTGAGTTTGCTTCAAGGATGATCTTTATTACTACTGTACTTTCAGCAATTACCATTCCTTTGATATTGCTTTTACTGTAGATGTTTTATATTTTGAACGTAGATTAATGATCTCTTCTCTTTTAAATCTATGATCTATTTAAATCCAGATAATATTTAGGCGGTAAGTTAATATCAACATCTTGATTGTCTTTGAGTATCCCTTTTATAATTAAATCCTTTGTTACTTTTTGAAAGAGAATCAGCTTTTCCTCTTCAAGTATTGTACGGCCATAATAATGCTTGGCTGCTAAAAGTGAAATATCTGACTCTTGTAAAGCATTCAATACGTCAGTTTTCAGATTTTCCTTCATTGACTCGATAATTATTGTTTTTATTTCAGCATACATAAGAACACCGTTCCCTTCCATTTTTCTTTTTGGCTACAGGTATCCATTAAGTTTAATCATACCCTTTTCTATTAATTACCTATAAGGTATTTTTTTTTATTTAAGGGAAATTATAAGCAATGAGGTGCCTTAATTATGAATAAGTGGTTTAACTTAATTACAGGTAAAAATCGATTTTCGGAAAAATCTCCAGCTGCTAACGGAAAAGATAACTCCCTTTATGAAAAAGAGAATTTGGAGCAAACTAAGGTATCTGCGAAACTGCAGGATAATTTACAGTTTCTTCAAAATATTATGGGTTTAAACAGTGATGTGATTTTCCGCAGTTTTCGCTTGGGTACTAAGTCGGGCAATAAGACATTGGTAATATATATAGAAAGTATGGTCGACAAGACCATGCTCCAAGAAAATATTCTTAAACCTCTAATGTACGACAACAACTTTGCATCCGATCCAAAAACTGCCGGAGAAAGTTTACATGACCTGGTGTTAAACTCCATGTTGGTTGCAGCAAATGTTACAATAACAAAATTTATGTCTAAAGTAGTTACAGATATACTTTCGGGCGGGGTTATTCTGATGATCGAGTATCTGGATAATGCTTTCTTGATCAATATCAGATCCCATGAGCAAAGAGTTATTACTGAACCGGAGGCAGAAATACTTGTCCGGGGCCCCAGGGAAGGTTTTACGGAAAGTTTACAGACCAATATCGTTTTAATCCGGCGTAAATTTAATAGTCCTAATTTGATTTTTGAATCCCTTAATATTGGACACCTGACAGCTACTAAAATTTCTATAGCTTACCTGAAGGGCATCGCAGCAACAGAACTTGTCACCAATGTGAAACAGCGCCTGCAAAAGATCGATATTGATGGGATCCTTGAAAGCGGGTACCTTGAAGAATTTATCGAGGACCATCCTCATTCTCCCTTGCCGCAAATTATGCACACTGAGCGTCCTGACCGGGTAGCGGGTAACTTACTGGAAGGAAGAGTTGCCATAATTACCGACGGTACCCCCATTGTATTGATAGTACCAATGGGGATTAGCGGTTTTCTGACTTCACCGGAGGATTATTATGAACGCTCGATAATCGTAAGTGCTATTCGCTTGTTAAGATATATAACCTTTGCAGCTTCCCTTCTGTTGCCTTCGCTTTATATTGCCATATCTACCTTTCATCAGGAAATGATCCCTTCTAAGTTTCTGATCAGTATAACCTCCTATGGCAGGGGAGTGCCTTTTCCCTTGCTTTTCGAAGCTTTATTATTAGAGTCTACCCTTGAGGTATTGCGGGAAGCAGGCACCCGCCTGCCGCGTTCCATAGGGAGCGCAGTAAGTATCGTAGGCGCTCTGGTTATTGGCCAGGCGGCTGTCCAGGCAGGGTTGGTTTCTCCACTTATGGTAATTATCGTAGCAGGCACAGGTATCGCCTCTTTTACTTTACCGGCATACAATCTGGGCATGGCTTTGCGCCTGCTGCGTTTCCCTTTAATGGTGTTGGCAGGATCACTAGGCTTATTCGGGGTTTTGTTTGGTGTTATCCTGATAACCATTCATGCAACCAGTCTGCATTCTTTTGGAATGCCATACCTGTCTCCCCTGGCGCCCTTTCAAACGGCTAATCTTAAGGACCTGTTTACCAGGGTTCCCTGGTGGGCAATGGATAAACGTCCAGCCGGAATCAGCAGTATTAACCGGCGCCGCCAGGCTCCCAGGCCTTAAACCCTCACCCGCCTGCGCTTCGGGATACCAGAAGGGAGAGCAAAAATGGCAAGAGGTCGGATCTTATTTTTACTTTTAATTTTAGTATGTATCTTTAGCATATCGGGTTGTTGGGATAAACGTGAGCTGAATGAAATAACATTAACAAGTGCGCTTGCCGTGGAAACAACCCCTGAAGGGCAATACCGGGTAATTGTACAAAACATTAACCCTCAGGGCTCTAATCCAGAATCAAGTAAGGGAACAAGTCTGGGGTCTGAAAAATCCTATACTAATATCATTGCCGAGGGCGACTCAATTTACGAAGCTTTAAATAAGTTATCCCGGTTAACACCGTCAAAACTATTTTTTGCCCATACAAATTTAATAATTGTTTCTGAAGATTTGGCCCGGGATAGAGGAGTACGTGACATTTTGGATTACTTTGAGAGAAGCTACCAATTCAGAAAGGATCTCTGGTTTGTTATAGGTAAAGGAAATCCCCTGGATTTAATGGAAGCCTCGTCAAAATTATCTTATATTCCATCTCAAATGATTTTTGAAATAATAAAATCCAATAAAAATTCAACTTTCTTTGTGGCGCTTCAGCTGGGACAGTTTATAAGATTGCTGCAGGATGAAAGTACCCAGCCTTATACCGCCGGTGTTGAAATCCAATCCAACATTTCTGATAAAGCAGGAGATGAGGCGAATGAAGAAAATTCTCAACCACAATTTGAAATAGTCTTGAAAAGCACCGCCATATTCCACCAGGATAAACTGGTGGGCTGGCTTGATCAAAAAGAAAGCAGTGGGTTTCAGTGGATAAGGGGAGAGCATAAATCCGGAATGATTAGTTTTGCTGATCCGGAAGATCCGGAAAAACAGATTGGAACTAGGGTATTGAACAATAAGACTAAGTTGAAACCTCAAATCGAAAATGGCCAAATCACTTTAAAAATCGAAATTGAATTCGAAAGCTATCTGGCGGAAGCACAAGGAGATGCCGATTTATTTGAACCTTCGGTAATAACTGATTTGGAGATCGCCCAGGAAGAACAGGTAAACGAAGAAGTCCGGGCTGTCTTGCAAAAAGCCCAGAAAAAATATAAGGCGGACATCTTTGGTTTTGGAGAAAAGGTACATCACAGTGATCCTGAACTCTGGGATGAATTGAAAGCAGTGTGGTCTGAAGTATTTCCCGGAGTAGCGGTTGACATCCAAGTCAAATCGAAAATCCGTCATACGACTGAAATCGTCAAACGAGCGGAACCACCTGAAAAATGAGTCCCAGGGGGAGGTAATACATGTTATTCCTTCTTTGCTTGCTGCTTCTAGTGTTTATGGCATTTGAGTTGCCTTATATGATTAAAAAATCACTGAGGCGTGAAACGGCCGTCTTCATTTGCCTGCTGTTAATAGATTGGATTTATATCCTGGGTTGGATATTAAAATTACAGTTACCAACTATTGTGCAACTAATGGATACACTGTTTACACCTGCCACTAGATTTATCGAACAATTGCTAAGTTGATGCTGGAAAGGATTATATTATGAAAAATACTAAGGGTATATATAAAATTGACGGTTATTTATTAACCGCATTAATGCATAATCTATTAGGCGCCACGTTAATTTTATTTTTGCCTATGACAGTAGTCAAAATCGCCGGTCATGACGGGTGGATGGCGCCAATAATCGCCATGATCGGCAGCTTTTACATACTATATTTAATATATCGTCTAAGCCTGTTGTTTCCGGACAAAACCTTAATCGAATACTTGCCGTTGATAGTCGGAAATGCAGTTGGTAAATTTGTTGGTCTGGGCTATATTCTTTGTTTATTCTACGTATTAACTATTGTGCTTAAAGAAACATCGCTTCTTTATTTTGGAACAGGGATCTTAACGCTTACACCGGAAATTGTTATCCCGACGTTAATAATAATTGCCTCTACCTATGCGGTTGCCCAAGGGATTGAAGTTATTGCCCGAACATATTTTCTTTACTATTGCCTCTTGATAACACCAATTTATCTGATATTTATTATTATGACAATGCCTCTCTGGAAGATGGGGGTATTTCTTCCCCTCAAGGAAGCGGGGTTTTTAACTATTATTCATGGTTCGCTTCAAGCCCAGGCCTATCTGGGGGAAGTTGTTTTCCTGGCTATGCTTGTCCCTTATTGCCGAAGTTCCAAGGAAGCTTTTATTTCAGGAAGTCTGGGCAACCTGATTGCCGGTACTTTAACTGTACTAACCATAATGGCTTCTATAGCCATTATGGGGGTCGATACAGCTGCCCGGGTCCAATATTCTATTTTTTATCTGGCTGATTTAATGCAGCCGATCGGACTTAAGATATTCTTAACTGCTATATGGTTCATTACTTTTTGGGCAAAAGTTTCCTTGCTGCAATTTATTCTGACCGATGGAATATCCAAATTACTGGGGTTAAAAGAACATCGGTCTATCATCATCCCAATAGCAATTACTTTACTGGTATTTTCTTTAACAAATTTTCCAAACGCAGCTAACGTTATTGATACTCTCATTAACACTTTTCCTGGCGTAATACTTTTCTTTGCCTTTCTAATTCCCACATTTTTATTCATTATTGCTCAAATTAAAACCAGATTTAAAGTTTTTTCTTCCTGATTCCCCTGCTCAACTCAATTTACTTA
>DATMXV010000389.1:0-8420 GCA_035561335.1 Desulfitobacteriaceae bacterium | reverse complement strand
ATTAAAACTAGATCCATGTCAATCAGTCTGTCTTGCTTTTATACTTTACTTTTTATAAAAAACAGCTATTTGCTCTACATGCTATTGTATGTTGTATTAATAATAATTGCATGATATAATTTGCTTGCCTAAATCATTGTTTGCTATTATTTGTTATCGTTTGGTTTTATTCTGAATTATTGTTGCTGCATTGTCTTGTATTCAGGAAGGTGAAATCATGGAAAATAAACCATTAACCCCCCAGGAAGTTGCCGATATTTTAAAAATCTCCAAGTGCACCGTATATGAATTAATAAAAAGAAAGGATCTAAATGCCTATAGGGTCGGAAATAAAGTACGTGTAGACTCTGAAGATATTGAAGAATATAAGAACAGAACCAAAAACATTAAAAGTAAAAGTACCCAAAACACTATCCCTGCCCAGGCAGAAACAATCCCTTTGCTTACGAATCAGGATTACGAGAGGAATATAAAAGAAAAAGGGTTCGTTATTTGCGGACAAGATTCCTTATTGGATATACTATGCCGCTACCTGGGCAGACATCCTAATGGTGTCCGCGCTCTCAGATCATATGAAAGCAGCTATAGCGCCTTATATTCTTTATACAGAGGGGACGCCCAGGTTGCAGCAGCCCACATCTGGGACGGTAAGACCGGCGAGTATAATACTCCTTATGTTGAAAGAATGGTGCCCGGTATCCCCGCCGTAATTATCCGTCTTGCCGGCCGGATTCAGGGTTTCTATGTTTTAAAAGGAAATCCAAAGAAAATCACCGGTTGGAAAGATTTAAAACGCCAGGATATTTCACTTATCAACCACGAAGCCGGAAGCGGATCAAGAATCCTCCTGGATGAACATTTAAAAATAATGGGTTTACAGGGAAATATGATTAACGGTTATACAACTGAAACATATTCCCCAATAGCCCTGGCAAGCGCAATCATTCGCGGGCGCGCAGACCTTTGCATCGGAATTGAAATGCCGTTTCTACAAGCAAGGGAAATCGAGTTTCTACCGTTGCAGAAAGAATACTATGATTTAGTAATAAAAAAAGAAACCTTGAATCAACCGGTCTTTAAAGCGATGATTGAGATCATCCGCTCAGAAGATTTTAAAATGGAAATGCACGGGATCGGAGGATATGATCTTTCTGAGGCCGGAAATATCGTAGCAGAAACGTAACAGATCCAAACCGGGAACCTGTTGCCGCCCGCAATAATCCGGATTCAAAAACCAAACCCTGTCAGTCATATGTTTTGTCTGACAGGGTTTTATTGCCGGCAGCATTAACGTAAATCTTCTATTTTATGACCTGGCCAGGCAATTCTTAAGGGGTACTATACATAAAATTCGTGTTCCATCAGAAACTGCTCCAGCGTCCGTTTTACAGCACCCATTCCGGTCCAATTCCGGTAAGTTGATTCCCTGCTTTCTTCAGTCCCCGAATTACCGTAACCGGCAGCGCTTGAAATCATCACATCCTCAAGAAAGGTAACTTTACAGCCCATTCGCAACAAACTTTTTACAGCATTGTCTACGCAAAAATCCAAACCGTTGCCAAAAACAACCCATTCATTTATATCCAGCTCTTTTATCAGCAAAGCTCCGTTTTTATTATCGGAAAAAAGGTCGAAAATATTGCAAAGTACGTCAGCTGTAGGGTCAAAGCTTTTTCTCTTTTCCAGATAAAAAATCCTATAATCTTTGACTTTGCCTTTCCACCCTGTATCATTCAATTCCATAGGTATAAACAAGATGTCTTCCCTGCTGTCCGGCATCAGCATATTCCCCGAACAGCAGGTGTTAAAAGCCAGAACCGCCTGCCCTTGGGCTACTATTTCATATAATCTGTTTAATTTATCTCCGATATGCCTGACTCTGGGTCTGAATATCAAAGACCCGGAGTCGCCTAATTCTCTGCTGTCCGCATCAAAAAATCCCAGTTTTCCCTTCATCCTCGCCATCTCCAATCAACAGGATTATTTAAATTTGGTTTTCTTTACCTGGTATTCCTCAAATAAGCCTGATTTGAATTTACTCTGCAGCAGAATTCTCCTGCTGCCAACTGCCTGAGAAAACACCTGAGTATTTGACAGGCATATACTTATCAAAAAAATCTTTCATATCCTTTTCAGGATCTAAATCGGAAAACTGATCCGGATACAGGAATTTGGCCATTGCCTCGACTCCTGCGAAATTATAGGGGTGAACACCATAATTAAAGTGAAGGGCGTACAATCTGCCATTTTTAATGGCTGCCAAATCCGGCCAGCCCGCTCTTTGGGTATATAAGTTCAGATGCTCACTTACACTCTGAGGGGTTGCATAAAAGCCCAGCCGCATAATATTTCCGTCAGGATTCCAATTCGCGCCTCCAATGACGATAACATCAGGATTGGCAGCCAAAATCTTCTCCGGATTCATAGGATTGCTGCCACTGCCTACTCCTATGTTGTCAGCGCCAAGCTTGTCCCAGAAATATCCCCAGCCGCTGGAAGTATCCCCTCTCGTACCGCCGATCTCGCTGGGACTCACATTCCCGCATTCAAAATATAATTTCGGTTTTTTAATGTTTTCTGAACTCAATTTCTGTATTCTGTCTAAAACCGCATCAGTTCTCTGATTGACATAATCCGCCATTTCATTGGTATATTGTTCTTTACCCAGCATCCTGCCAACCATCTTCATGCTATCCTGGGGTCCATGAAAAGGATCGCTATTAAAATCCGTGAAAACCACAGGAAGCCCCGCTTCGATCATTTTTTTAATACAGGGCGTTGCCGAGAATTGCTTGTCGACAATAATGATATCGGGGTTCAGGTTGATTACCGACTCAATACTGATTGCATCATCATAAATGCTTCCTATATTGGCTAATTTGTCAATATTCTTATATACTTCAGAAAATTTTTTGTATCCGTCGATATCATTTTGGGCATAGCTCATTCCCAGTGACAAAAGCTTATCGTCAAGCTCTTTACCCAAAATTGCCGCTAAATAATAGATATCCATATACCGGACAGCAATAATTCTCTTGACATCCGTAGTAAGCTCCACTTCCCGCCCCAGCATATCGGTATACTTCGCTGTTTTTTCCGTTGTGTTTTCAGGAGTATTATTAATACATCCTGCCGTCCCCAACAGCAGCCCTGCAATTAACAGCAATAATAAGGACATTTTGATTCTTTGAAATCCCATAACATCATCTCCTCCTTTTTTTTCCGTCAATAAGTATTAATACTTTTAGATTTTAAAAATTTGCTGCTGCGTCAAGAAATTCGATAACCGGGTATCCTGCTGTGTTAAGATGAATATTACTTTCAATCCTGTAAATATCTTTCAACATTTTTTCAGTGATGACTTTCCGGGGATCTCCATGGGAATAAAGCAAGCCATTGTCCATAATTACGATATTGTCAGCATAGCGTGCAGCCAAATTGATATCGTGCATTACTATGATTGTAATCATCTCTCTTTCTCTGGATAATTTCAAAATCGTATTCATAAGAGAAAATTGTTTATAAATATCCAGGTTGTTAAGAGGTTCATCCAAAAGTAAGATTTTCGGCTTTTTGATTATTGCCTGGACCAGCATTACCATTTGCAGCTGACCGCCGCTAAGTTCGGATATTCTGCGTTGAGCCAAGGCCTGCAATTCAAAGCTATCCAGCATTTCGTTCACTTCTTTTATCTGTTTAGCAGTCACACGAATGGACAAGGTATTAATAAACCCCAGTAGAACTGCCTCAAATACCGTAATTGTCGCCTCGTTCCGTGTAGTCTGGGGCAGATAGCTTACATTATCCGCATAAAATTCCTGATTAATTTTTTGCTCCAGATAATAGATCTCTCCCTTGTATTTTAAAATATTGGCAATACATTTGATCAGCGTGGATTTGCCTGCGCCGTTGGGGCCAAGCACTGCCGTTAAAGAATTTTCCAAACACAAATTGATATTTTTCAAGGAAAATTTTGCTGAATATTGATAATTTAAATTTGCAACACGCAGACACATTTTTTTCACCTGCCTTGTTTTAATACCAGCATAATTAAAAAAGGAATTCCAATTATCGAGGTAATAATCCCCAGGGGTATCTGCCCTCCCGGAATGATAGTCTTACTGAGAATTGAAGAAACAGAAAGCATCAATGAGCCCGTGAGCAGGGAAACCGGAATATAAAACCGCTGTTCCTCGCCAACCAAAGCTTTGGCTATATATGGAGCAACCAGCCCTATAAAACCTACTGTTCCAACAAAACAAACAGCCACAGAAGTAATAATCGCTGTCAGCGCCAGAATCTTCGTCCTGAGCCTATCCACCCTGATCCCCAAAGATCTCGCCGAATCATCTCCCATACTAAGGGCAGTGAGTTTCCATGAATCTTTTACAATCAAGGGAACAATAAGCAATGCGACAGTAAAGATAATCATGTTTTGCTGCCAGGTTGCCCCAAGGATGCTTCCTTGTGCCCAATTGGTAATGCCTCTTAAAACTTCGTCCCGGACAAAATATGTCAATATTGAATTCAAGGCTGAGAACAGGAAACCGACTGCGATCCCCATTAAGATTATGGTTACCTTGTCTTTTCTGATTTTGGCAATGGAATACACTAATAACGAAGATCCCAGGGAAAAAACAAAGGCAAAGATGGGGGTCAGAAAATTCTGGTAGGCAGCCGGGAGCAAAGAATTTCCAAAGACCAAAGATAATGACGCCCCAAAGGAAGCAGCAGATGAAATCCCAAGGGTATATGGACTGGCCAGAGAGTTATTCAGGATTGTCTGCATTTCCATACCCGCTATGGCCAGACATGCTCCGACCAGGACTGCCATTGTGGCAATCGGAAGCCTTATTATCCAGACAATGATATTTGTCTTTTTATCAATAGAATCCGGATTTAACAAAGACCTGATTACATCCATAAGGGAAAGCTGCGCAGGACCGGTTGAAATATCGGTAATAAAGCTTATTATTACTGTTGCAATCAGAAAAAAGAAGATGATTTTTTTTCTGAAAACAACCAGATTGTAATTGGTTTTATTATCCATATATTCCATCCCTCCCTGTATTTTATTGTCAGGGCAGCCTTAACCACATTTTCCACAAGCTTGATAGTTCCTCTTACTTTAGGGAAATAACAACCTTATACTCATTTTTTTCAAGCTCGCTGGTTGTTGACTGCAGTCCTTGTTTTTCGAATTCCTCCTTAAACCATCTGGGTATGTGGTCACAAATAACCTCCAACTCCCTGAAATCCTTGCTTAGCAAAAACGGCAACAGGATTTTTTTTGATGTAAGGTTGGGATCTGCATCTAAGGCAGCTTTCAGATTCAGGAAAAACTTACCCTCAACACCGGTTTTTTCAGGATAACATAATAAAGTCCCGGCAGTTGCCTCATTCAAGTTGTTATGTTCTTTATTTTCCAAAGCTAGAATCGAGTCGAGAAATTGTTCCGGTTTTCCCACAACCTCATAAATAGAAAATCTGTTTGCTTCGAGAACACTATACAGCTGCCCTGCTACTTCCCGGGCAACAAAAATTCTGCAATCGCCGATGCTTTCAAGCATGTTTAAGATTAGCTTGCGCAATTCAGAAATTGACAGGCTTTTTTTCAGGGAAAAGGCAAATTCTTTGCTCACCTCCCAAGAGTCATTTGGGAAATTTTGTGTATAAACACTGACAATGCTTTCTTCTTTTGGGGAAGAAGTAAACCCTTCTGAATTATGAAGTACGGCAATAGACTTCATATTTAATTCCTCCTTAATTCCTCCTCGTCCGATTTGACGTACCTGACCTGTTGTTCCCCGGATGATTTATTATTTAGGATTTAATATTTCGTCAAGATCCGCCTCTGTCACATCATAGTAGTAATATGTCTTGTAGAACTCCCTCACTTTTTCCTTCAGGTCCAGGTCTTTGCACAACTCCGGATGTAAAACTTTTATAAGCCATAAAGGCTGCAGAGCACCTTCCGCACTTCTAACAGACCACAGGTAAACTCCTTTGGGATTTAAATATACCGACTTGCTTTTTACAGCCCACAAATCCTTCCATATACTGTCCTGGGCGATTATGCTCTCATATACCGCCCTGCTTGAGGCAATGATAACATCCGGGTCCCACTTCAGCACTTGTTCGATATTTACCGTAGGCGAACCGCTCGTATAAGTGTCCGCACATACATTGACACCCCCTGCCGCCTCAATATAGGAGGTATTGATATCCTCTTTAGGCGTAGTAGAAATAGTCCCATTTAATCCGTCGCCGCCGGCAACAAATACTTTCACTTTATTTAAACCTTTAGACTTGTCACTTGCATATTTGATATTTGCGTCATAGTAGCTGTTAAACGCAGTTGCCTTCTCCTCAGCTTTTGGCCCCAACACCTTCCCCACCAGCGCTATGGTATTTTTGATATCCTCTGTCGTAACCAATTTCAGGCTGACTGTGGCTATATTGGCTGATTTAAGTGTTTCAGCCTCCGCCTCATTGGCGGCAGTCCCGAATAAAACCTCCGGATGTGTCTGCAGCAAGGTTTCCATATTCAGTACGCCCGGGCCCCCGCCGGTATAAGCAGCCGGGATTTCTTTGATCCTGGGATAAACTTTTGTAAAAAAGCCTGTCTGAACCCCTTGGGCAGTTGCCACCAGTTTGTCTCCGCCTCCGAGCATTAAGATAATCTGATTTAACGCTCCCGCCGCCGCAATCCTCTTTACTTCAGACGGTATTATCACACTGTTCCCGTTCCCGTCCGTTATCGTACTTGTAGAAGAATTTACCGTATTTTCCGGCGTTTTTATCCCATCCTTGCCGGCGCAGGCCGAAAGCAGCATCATTGTAATGATGAGTATCGCAAATAGCAATTTATTCTTCCTCAAAAAATCAATATTCATATGTTTCAGACCCCTCCCCAATCATTAAACTCCCTGAAGATATTCATAAGGGGTAAAGCTGCATTTCCCCAGAAAACATATCTTCCCGGACCGTTGTTTTTCCTATAACCCATACGCTTATTTTCCTGCCGGATATATGACAGTCTCCAGCTCTTCATCGCTTAAATCATAATGATAATATTCTTTATAGAAATTCCTTGTTTCTTCTTCCACGTTAATAGCGGTAAATAAATCAGGATATAACCGTTTTGCCGCCCAAAGCGGTTGTAATGCCCCATCGGCACTTCTGGCAGACCAGACATTAACCCCTTTGGGATTGACATAGAGCTGACCCTGCTTAACGGCATTGATGCCCTGCCAGGCCGGATTCTTCAGAATCAAATCCTTGTTCTTTGCATCCCTTATGATAATCACATCCGGATTCCATTGGATGATATTCTCCAGTGATATCGTTGCCGTAAGGCCGGTAATGCCATTTTCCGCAGCAACATTAACTCCGCCTGCCGTTTCAATCCATGAGGTAACGATGGAATCTTTTCCTTCCGTATTTAATGGATTGTCCGTAACATAATATACTTTCTTCCTTTTCTCAGCTGGGATGGATGAAGTCACGTCACTTACCTTTTTCATATTACTGCTATAATATTCGATAAAATTGTCGGCCACTGCCTTCGCATCTTTACCCAGAATCTCTGCCATTAAGCTGATTCCTTCGATAAATCCATCTGTTGTCGAATAATAAATCAAGACATATGGAATCCCAACTTCATCCAGCTGTTTTTGGATTTTCTCCGTTCCGCTCCATAATGTCACAACATCCGGTTTTGTCTTGATCAATTCCTCAATATTTAATTCTGTTGCTGTAAAAGGCATGGGAACAGAGGTGATGGAAGGCAGCACTTTCTGAACCCAGGGGTTTGTAGAAAAGCCCGCTAAGGTTGCACATATCTTATCCCCTTCACCCAAAAACATCATCAGCTGGTTCTGAGCCGTTCCGCTGGAACAAATCCTGTTAACCTCACTGGGTATGGTTACCTCCCGCCCGGCCATATCGATGATTGTCCTGGTTTCCGGAACAATACTCCCGGCGTCCTTCTGACAAGCCGTAAGCATTAACAGCATAACTGACACGCATAGAATGAGCAGCCCTTTTTTCTTCACCGCCGGCAGGTTTTCCATTTTGGTTTCCTCCTTTTGTGCGCACGTTGTGCGCTTCATATATATTTCTTAGAAATCATCGCTCCTGCGATGCGATGTAAGACAACCGACTGACCTCATGCGAAAGCCTCTGGGGGACAATAGCATGTCGGTAAAGTCAGGATTAGACAGCATCTGCTGTCGAGTAGCCTGGCAAGTCAGGCCATATATGGTAAAGCCTTTGGACTGATTCCGGGTCTGTGGCTATGGAACGCTGCCGGACAAAATCCGGTATCAATGGGTATCCCCAATATAATGAGGATTGGGTATAAGCAGGCCTATTGACGCACCTGCGATAAGCAGGGTAACGACCAACCGGGTACCTAC
>DATMXV010000388.1:0-3295 GCA_035561335.1 Desulfitobacteriaceae bacterium | reverse complement strand
TTCTTCTTCTCCGTATCCTTCCTGAAAGATAGTTGAAAAATATTGAGTCTCATGTATTTCGATCCAATTGGATAATTCAAACATAAATTTTTCTTTAGTTAAAATATTTTCATTAATCATCAGGATTTACCTCCTCTTTTACCGAGCTTATCATCTTCTTTCTCTGCAAATTAAATTTATATTTAATATATTCATAAGCTTTTAATATATAATATATTATTGAAATTCCCATAAATTTTACATTTTGTCTCTTCCTGAATTTACTGGTCCCAAGCTTTTGTTTCCCGGCGATTAAGATAGAAAGAGGCGGTAAGGTGCAGGATCTAACAATGGTAAAAGGCAGAATAAAAATAAATTTAAAAGCCCTTGCTATCGGTCAAGACTTATGTGTCATCATTACGGGCGGAAACAAACCGCATCTGGGCTGTGTTGCCTTAAGTGTACCCAGACCCGGTTTGGCCGATCCAAAAGTCAGCAGTTCTACAACATCTGTCTTAAATCTAACAGGGCATAAAGATGATGAGGCAGCACGTCGCGTATCGCACTTGCTTTCTTCCCGGCTCAATAAAAATGTGGCTGTAATCTGCGGGATACATGTTGAAAATATCACGCCTGAAGAAATAAAGATTACGTTCGATTTATTAAAAAAATTATCCCAAACCCTGATCAATAACCTTACTTCCTGATTTTTCCGCTTTACATCGAACTTATGTTCTGCTAAACTCAGAGGCACAAAATCTCCGGGCGGTGAAAGATATGGTTAAACGTTGTATTTTCCATGTTGACGCTAATTCGGCCTATCTCTCCTGGGAGGCTGTCTACCGGCTCCAACACGGTGATTCCCTCGATTTGCGTACTGTTCCTGCAGTCGTGGGCGGTGATCCGGCAACACGTCATGGGATTGTGCTGACAAAATCAATCCCGGCTAAAAAATTTAAAATTCATATAGGGGAAAGCCTTTATTCAGCCCTCCGGAAATGCCCTGAACTAATAATTGTCCGTCCGCATTATAGTCTTTATCGTCAGTGCAGTGATGCTATGGTTGAGATCCTGAAAGAATACAGTCCACTGGTGCAGCGTTTTTCTGTCGATGAGTGTTTTTTGGATTTTTCAGGTATGGAATTACTGGCAAACGACCCTGTTAAAACTGCCTGTGATTTAAAGGACAGGATAAAGAAAGAATTGGGATTTACAGTAAACGTTGGTATTTCAAGCAATAAACTTCTGGCTAAAATGGCTGGGGATCTCCGGAAGCCTGACATGGTACACACCCTTTTTCCGGAAGAAATAGCACTTAAAATGTGGCCCCTCCCTGTTGAAGAACTGTTTATGATCGGCAGGGCAACTGCCGGAAAGCTGCGCTCCAGAGGGATAAATACCATTGGTGAACTGGCCAATTATGATCTGAAAAATCTCCAATCATTCCTGAAGAGTCACGGTACCTTGATCTGGAACTATGCCCGGGGGATTGAGTATTCTCCAGTCCAAACCGGCGGAACATTTAAGGTTAAAGGCCTGGGGAATTCTACTACTATTCCTTTCAATGTTGAAGACCGGCATAATGCTCATCTGGTACTGCTTTCCCTGGCCGAATCCGTAGGCAGCCGGCTGCGTCAGGCCAAGGTCCTGGCCCGTCTGGTAGCAGTGTCTTTCCGGACTGCCGGATTTTACGGTTGTTCCCATCAACGAAAACTCTATAATCCTACTGATTGCACAGCTGAAATTTGGGAAATAGCCTGCGGACTGTTTAATGAACTATGGCAAGACCAACCCCTAAGGCATATGGGACTCAGGGTATCAGAGCTCTGTCAGAATGATTTTGTCCAAACTTCCCTGTTTGCCAAGAATTACGAAAAACAGTCGCAAATAGATCGTACTGTTGATCTCCTTCGGGCTAAATATGGCCCGTCCGCTGTTTACAGATCGGCTTTTCTCCACAGCGGTCTCCATGCAATCACCGGCGGCGTAATTGAAAATGAGGATTATCCTCTGATAACTAATCTCCTGTAATAAAAAAGGGAACCCTCCGGCTCCCAAAACTTATACTTTCCGATATGTTAAAGGAAACCGGATCAGCTTCCAGCGGTTTAAAAAGCAGTCACATCAGTGAAGATCCAGGTTTTATTGATAAAATCCCTGCCTTTTACCTCAACCCTGTCCGGAAAAACTTTAACATAAAGGCCCTCGCTTTTTTCAGTTTGGGATTTGAAATCCGGGCTTATGGGCCGGCTTGTTGATGAAGCATTATAGATTGTAAAAACATCATGCCTGACCGTCGCCTTACTGCCTAAGGCCAGATGTAAATGGCCGGAAAACAAAATAATTTCCCGGTATTTTTTGAGAATATTGTATAATTGTTCTCTCTGGACCACATAGTTTCCGATATTACCGCTATTAGTGAACAATGGTTGATGCAAAAATACAAAAACCGGTTTGCCCTGGACATAGTTTTCCTGGAGTTTTTTCTCCAGCCAGCCAAGCTGCGCTGAGGAAAGATAGGCTGATTCGCCAATACTTTTATCCGACATAGCGGATTTTTCCGAACCAAGAAAAATAAAATGATACCCTTTGATATATGTGTCATTATATACTTTTTCCTGCCGGGTAAAAGCAAGAAAGCGTTCTATTGCTTTGGCGTCGGTATCTCCATTCGGAAATCCAGCCGGCTTCCAGGCATTGGTCAGGGGATCATGATAAGCCTTATAAAATTCATGATTGCCGATAGTAGCAAACCACAAAGGATTTCCCTCCGTATTCAAATGCCGGTTGTTAATAATCCTGCTCAATAAGGCATAATCCTCAGGCGTTCCGTCTCCCAGGTCACCGTTGATCACAAGAGCGTTAGGTTTGGGCCGGATATTTTCAGTTAAATCAAGCAGGGCATTATTAAACCTTTCCGCAGCATTTACCCTGCTCTGAATATGCACGTCACTGATAACGGCAAAAGCCAGAAGCGCTGAATCCGGCTCTTGTTCGGGCGCACTTGCCGGAATTTCCCTTATCGTTGTCTCCGTCGTTGTCTCCCGGATAGGAGAATTAAGCTGAGCGGCAGAAGAAGAATTATTATTTTTAAAATCAGTTGTAATCTTAGTTATTAAAACAGCAACAAGCATAATTATAATGGAAACTATGATACTTAACCTGAGAAGACTCTTGGCCCTTTGCTTAACCGCTCCTCTTTTTCCCGTAACAATCACCTAATTTCAATTTGAAGTTGCAGCCTTTATTATCCGGGTATTTTTTATGTATATAACTGTTTCCAGATTATTATATGATTATCCAATCTGCCTTAAAT
>DATMXV010000387.1:0-2969 GCA_035561335.1 Desulfitobacteriaceae bacterium | reverse complement strand
GAATTATAACACGTATTTGAGCTAAAATAAAACTAAATTGTCTTATTAATGGTTACTGTGTTATAATTTGTGAACTGAAAAAGAAAACGCACGATGCTTCCTGATAATTTTAGAATGAGAACAAAGGAGTAGCCGCTATGGATAATATGTCAATAAATCCGATGATTGCCAGAATAAATGAGCTCTCCAGAAAACAAAGGGCGGAAGGTTTGGCAGAATGGGAAAAGGCTGAGCAAGCTTCGCTGCGTAAAGAGTACTTGGCTTTTATTCGCGGGCAAGTTATTCAAGCATTGGAACAAGCCGGAGCAAAGAAAAAACCAAAAAAATTAATTGAAATTGACTAAAAGTTAAATCTGCAGGTTTGTCGCCTGCAGATTTTTTACCTTTACTACTCTTCAATTACTATTGGCCTTGGCCCGGGTATCAAAGGGGTATAAGCCTCATTGGTTGTTGAGGAAACAAGCATCGCCCACAACCTGGACTTTAATCAGGTTAGTACTGCCAATAGTACCCACCGGAATCCCGGCAGTAATGACAACAGTTTGACCCACTTGAATTAAATTCTTACTGAGTGCTGTATTAACGACAGTTGACAATAATTGGTCTGTTCCGTTGTACGGAGGGACTAATATAGGTTTGACACCCCATTGGAGAGATAACATCCGGGCAATAGCCGGGAAAGGGGTCGCTGCAATTATCAGGGCCTGAGGGCGGTATTTCGATATCATGCGGGCGGTCGAACCGGAATGTGTGGGGGTAATTATTGCTGAGGCCTCGAGGTCGTTGGCGATACTATAACCGGCATAACCAATAGCTTCTGCAACATTCAGATGAGGGTGGCGGACAGATTTGGTTTCCAATAATTGACTTTCCGTTCTGCGGGCAATTTTATCCATTGTTCTTACTGACTCAACGGGAAACTGACCTCCGGCAGTTTCCCCTGACAACATAATCGCATCAGTTCCATCTAAAATTGCGTTGGCAACATCACTGGCCTCGGCCCGGGTAGGTCGTGGATGACGAATCATTGATTCAAGCATCTGAGTGGCAACAATGACAGGTTTCCCGCACAAATTGCATTTACGGATAATTTCTTTTTGATAGCAGGGAACTTCCTCAACCGGAATTTCCACTCCAAGATCACCGCGGGCAACCATTATTCCGTCAGCAACTTTCAGGATAGTGTCCAGGTTCTCCAAGCCTTCGCGGTTTTCAATTTTGGCTATGATTTGAACTTTTCCGCCCTCATCTTCGACTATCCTGCGAACAGCCAGGATATCTTCAGCTTTGCGGCTGAAAGATGCCGCTATAAAATCTATTCCCTGGCGGAGCCCAAAACGGATATCTTCGATATCTTTTACAGTAACAGCCGGAAGTCTGATTTTAACCCCGGGTATATTGACACCTTTTTGTGACTGTAGGATCCCGCCATTCCGGACCAGGGTTGAAATAACTTTTTCTGCAACTTTAGTAACTTCTAAATCAAGTTGACCGTCGTCGATCAGAATATGATTACCCGGTCTAACTTCCCGCCAAAGGTCGGGATAGGAGATACCTACTCTCTCTAAAGTACCTGTTTTGCTGCTTGAATCCAAATTAAAACAGGCGCCGTTTTGAAGATGCAGGCCTTCTTTGGGAACCATTCCGGTTCTGATTTCCGGTCCCTTGGTATCAAGAATAATTGCCAGGAATTTGCCGGCTGTCAGGGCTTCCTGCTGCAAAACCGCTATTCTTTCCCCATGTTCCTCTTGGGTGCCATGAGAAAAATTAAGGCGGGCAACATCCATTCCTGCAGCTAAAAGCTCTCTGATTTTTTCTGCAGAATCACTGGCCGGTCCGATAGTACAGACAATTTTTGTTCTTCTCAATCTTTTCCCCTTCCTGATTATAAACCTTTAGCGGCTATTAAAGAGACCAGATCAATAACCCTGTTGGAATAACCTATCTCATTATCATACCAGGCTAGAACTTTAACCATTTTCTCTCCAAGCATCATCGTAGACAGCCCGTCAACAATGGCACTGACCGGATTACCTTTATAATCGATGGAAACAAGCGGTAAATTGGAAAATCCCAGGATGCCTTTCAGGGGACCCTGGGCAGCGGCTTCCAGCTTGGAATTAACTTCTTCGGCTGTTGTTTTCCGGGATAGGTTGGCGACAAAGTCGACCAGGGAAACGTCAGGGGTTGGGACACGTACCGCCAGGCCTGTTAATTTCCCTTTTAGCTCCGGCAGGACAAGGGCTACCGCTTTCGCCGCACCGGAAGTTGTGGGAATCATTGATTGAAAAGCTGCCCGGGAACGGCGCCAATCATTATGTTCCAGATCAAGAATCCGCTGGTCATTTGTGACAGAGTGTATGGTTGTCATCATTCCGGCTTCGATCCCAAATTCATCAAGCAAAACTTTGACTACAGGCGCCAAACCGTTGGTTGTACAGGAAGCGTTGGAAATAATATGGTGTTTTTGAGGATCATAGTTATTCTCGTTTATCCCCATCACAATGGTAATGTCCTCATTTTTACCGGGTGCGGAGATTACTACTTTTTTGGCCCCGGCTGCAAGATGTTTTCCGGCCCCCTCACGATCTGTGTAATATCCTGTTGACTCAATAACGACATCAATCCCAAGTTCTTTCCAAGGTAAATCCGAGGGGTTTTTTTGGGCTAAAATTTGAATTTCTTTGCTATCGACAAGCATAGTGTGTTCTTTAAGATCAACGGGAAAAGGTAAAATTCCATGAATTGAATCATACTTCAATAGATGTGCCAGTATATCCGGTTTTCCCAAATCATTGACGGCAACGATTTCCATAGGGGTTGAATTGGTTAAAGCAACTCGTAAGGCTAACCTGCCAATCCTCCCGAATCCATTGATTGCTACCCGAATAGTCATGTTAACAACCTCCTAAGTCTAAGAATTACTCCACATCTAATTTACGTTTTAACAATATAAAATGATATTACAC
>DATMXV010000386.1:0-3717 GCA_035561335.1 Desulfitobacteriaceae bacterium | reverse complement strand
TTTTTAATAATTTAGCAAAGAGAGGAGAGTATCAGGACTTAATCAGACAAACGTAAAACAAAATTCAAGTAATTTGCAGGACGGAAGGAATTCAGAAAACAAGAGTAGGAGTTAGCAGTAATTGAAAGCAATTAGCAGATTAGAAGGATGGTGTACTTGATGAACTTAACTTACATTGGACCGATACCTACCCCTGATGAACTCAAAGCAGAGATTCCTTTGAGTCAGAAGGCTATCGAAATCAAAGCTGAACGGGACCGGATTATTCAGGATGTATTTGAAAACAAGTCCGACAAAAAGATAATTATTATCGGCCCCTGTTCTGCCGACAAAGAAGATTCGGTTATGGAATATATGAATCGTTTGGCAACAGTTAATGAAAAGGTAGCGGATAAATTGATTATTATGCCGCGGATTTATACCAATAAACCAAGAACAACAGGGGAAGGTTACAAAGGTATGCTCCATCAGCCCGATGTTAACGAGGAGCCGGACATTTATAAAGGTCTTCATAGCATTCGCAGGCTTCATAAGAGGCTTATTGACGAGACCGGCCTGACGGCTGCTGATGAAATGCTCTATCCGGAAAACAGCAGGTACCTGGACGATATCCTGGCTTATCATGCAGTCGGGGCGCGTTCAGTTGAGAACCAGGGGCATCGCCTGACTGCGAGCGGAATTAAGGAGCCTGTCGGGATGAAGAACCCGGTAAGCGGCGATCTGAATGTCATGCTGAATTCCATCAAAGCTGCCCAATTGAAACATCGCTTTATTTTTAACGGTTATGAAGTGCAGACCCATGGTAATCCATTAGCGCATGCGATACTCCGGGGAGCGATGAACCAGTATGGAAGCAATATTCCCAACTATCATCACGAGGACCTGATAAAACTAGCCAAAATGTATCAAAAGACAGGGCTGGTAAATCCGGCTGTAATTGTAGACTGCAATCATGCTAACTCGATGAAGCAATGGCAGGAACAACCCCGGATTGCCAAAGAAGTAATGTACAATTCGATACACTCAGAAACTATCGGGAAGATGGTTAAAGGCCTGATGATCGAAAGTTATCTGGTGGACGGGTCTCAACCGGAAACAGGAACAAACTACGGACAGTCAATTACCGACGCTTGTCTTGGCTGGAAGAAAACAGAACGCCTGCTTTTAGAGCTTGCGGATATGGTTAGATGAAAGACAGGGGGATGCTATTTTATCTAGGTTGAATTCTGCAGCTAAATAAAATAGCATCCCCTATGATTATAATGGTTTTATAAAGAAAAAAGACGGGATGCTATCTTAAACGCGGCATTAAAGGAATTTGCCACTAAGGGATTTGATGAAGCGTCGACAAATGTAATTGCAAAAGAATCCGGAATTTCAAAGGGGTTAATGTTCCATTATGTAAATAGCAAAAAAGACCTTTTTCTATTCCTTCACGATTACTGCACAGACATAATTAATAAAGAATATTTAGAATTAATGAATTTTAATGAACGGGATATTTTTGAAAGACTGCGGCAGTCATATCTTCTTCAGCTTGAGTTACTGCGGAAGTATCCCTGGATTTTCGAATTCAATAAGGTCAGCGCCATCACAAAGTCTGAAGAAATCAATAAGGAACTTGAGGAAAGACTGAAAGGGAAACAATGGTTATGTTATGAGACAATGTTTGATTCAATTGATGAATCCAGATTCAGAGAAGGTCTTGACACCGAAAGGTGCAAACAGCTGATTTTTTGGGCGAATGTCGGGTTTACAAATCAGATATTGGAGGATATTCGAAACTCAGAAAAAAACGAATTGAATTATGATAAGATTATTGCCCACTTAGATGGTTATTTTAATGAACTCAGAAAGATCTTTTATAAATGAAAATTATGGGAGGGGTTGATATGGGCTTTACAATTTACTATTTTTCTGCAACAGGCAATTCACTGGAAATCGCCCGTAAAATAGCAAAAGAATTGGGAGATTGCAAAATTAAGCCAATAGCTGCACAGGTGACGGCTGAACCTGTTGGTGGGCCTGGTGAAGCTGTTGGTTTCATATTTCCTGTTTTCTATAATGGATTGCCCAGATTGGTAAAACGATTTGCTGAAAGACTTGCTATAAATCCAGGAACCTATTGCTTTGCAGTCGCCAATTCTGGAGGAACCAGGGCGAATCCCTTGGGCATGCTGGAGGATATTCTGTCCGGAAAAGGGATTTGCTTATCTTATGCGGAAGAGGTTAAGATGCCGGGAAACTATATTGTGGGTCATCAGGTTCCCTCATCTGAAAAGGTTCGGCAAATATTGGATGCTGCCGCCAGAAAGGTGGATAAAGCCGCCAGAGCGATTGCCGGTGGTGAATGGAAACCAGTGATAAGGAAAGCGGAGCTGTGGAGTAGAATAACAAATCACAGTTATCTGTATAAAAATATCAACGAATGGGATGAAGAGTTTTTTACGACCGGCAAATGTACCGGCTGCAGCCTTTGCGCAGAAGTATGCCCGGTATGCAATATAAAAATGGAAGACCGGCGTCCGGTCTGGCAGCATTCCTGTGAGCGTTGCCTTGCCTGTATTCACTGGTGTCCTTGTGAAGCAATAGAATATGGCAAAAAAACAGTTGGACGCAGGAGGTACCACAACCCCAATATTAAGATCGAGGATATTAAAAGAGAATGCGCATGCGAAAACATTTAATCGTAGGATCGATACTCATTATACTTGCAATCATTTTACTGTCCGATATGGTGGATAATGTTTTGTATTCCGGAACGGGGAGTGATGAAATGAAAGGATTTGATGATACGGTAATTGTCGAATTTCCATTAAGAGGAGAATGGATGGCGCCCAACACACCGGGAAAAAGGATTCCAAGCCATGGGACAGACCAATTGGGAGAGCGCTATGCTTTTGATTTTTTACGGGTTGACTGGGCGAGAACAGGGAGGCCCTTTTATCAGGCAAATCCGCTGCGGTATATCGTCTTTGGCGTTCCCTTAAACAAGTGTTATTACTGGAGTCAGGAAGTATATACGCCTTGTGACGGGGAAATTATCAAAGCCGAAGACGGTTATGAGGAAAGGCGGAGAGTTCATCCGGCTTCTGATTTGTTTGTTGCGCTAAAGAATGCGTATGCTTTTAACCCTGAAAAAGATGACATTAGGTCTGTTGCAGGCAACTATGTTATTATGAAATGCTCTGATCATGTTTACGCTGCATTCGCGCATTTGCAAACGGGGTCAGTTACAGTATCGGCAGGTCAGGCTGTGAAAAAAGGGGATGTATTAGGGAAAATAGGGCATTCCGGCAATTCAACAGCTCCGCATCTGCATTTCCAGCTCATGGATAGCAGTGATTTGCTTTCGGCAAAGGGTATCCCCTGTGCTTTTGAGCAGTATGAAATATTTCGGGACGGCGAATGGG
Organism: Desulfitobacteriaceae bacterium; assembly: GCA_035561335.1. Taxonomy (GTDB): domain Bacteria; phylum Bacillota; class Desulfitobacteriia; order Desulfitobacteriales; family Desulfitobacteriaceae; genus UBA2264. The sequence continues at coordinate 304 of DATMXV010000386.1, read as the reverse complement.
AAACAGTATATAGAAGCGTTCCTTCTGATAAGGACAGGATAAGATTTAATCGATAAATTACCTCTGTTGATACTCTCCACCCTTGCATATTTCCCAGGAGTATTGTGGTGTATGGTACTTAATTAAAGTTGCACTGAGAAATCTCAGGCTTATAATCAACCATTTTTACACATCATTTCATAATATTCCTGAATACCAGAACAGCCGTTCATATGTTTTTAAAAACATAAAACCGAAAACATTTTTAAATTATGGTTGACTAATGGTAACATGTTACGTATTATATAAACGTAACATGTTACCA
>DATMXV010000385.1:0-2061 GCA_035561335.1 Desulfitobacteriaceae bacterium | reverse complement strand
TATCTTAGAAGAGCAGTTGATTATTTTGGAGTGAGTAAATATTAATACGTTTGATCCGAAAAACAATGACGATTTAACAAAAGAGATAAAAGAAAAAACGGCAGTTCCGGAAAGCACCAACTACGAGCTTCAGGCTTTCAGCCATACGATCTCCCATGAAATTAAGGCTCCTGTCCGGGCCATTGACGGGTATGCCAGGATTTTCCTTGAGGATTACGCCGGTCAAGTCGACCAGGAGGGAATTGCTTTAATCAGTAACATTCGGAACATTTGCAGGGATACGCTCTTGCTTATCAACAGGCTTTTGGAGTATACAAAGTTTGCCGACGCGGAGCCGATTAAAGAGATTATTGATTTCAAAGCCTTAATCCAAGAGGTTTTTGCCGAATTGCTTTTAGTGTGTACTCACAGGGACAGGGTAGAATTGCATTTCAAGGAAGAACTGCCTGTTATTTTAGGCGACCATATTTTAATGAAGCAGGTTATTACGAACATCATCTCCAATTCCTTGAAATTCACAAGAAATAAAGAAACCGCCATTATGGAGGTAGGGTATTTTATTAAAAATGATGAGGACATTTTTTATATTAAGGATAACGGTGTTGGATTTGATATGAAATTTTCCGAAAATCTGTTTGAACTGTTTCAGCGCATGCATTCCCAAAATGATTTTGAAGGCAGCGGTCTCGGGCTTGCGATAGTAAAAAAAATAATCCCTAAATTCGGGGGCAGGGTTTGGATTGAGGGCGAAGTAGGTAAGGGCGCCTGTACCTATTTTACGATTGGCCATGAGAATATCCTGAAATAATTTTCTTGTATAAGCTGAGGTGGCGGGGCATGTATAAAGTACTTATTGTTGATGACAGAGAACTTTTTCTCATGGAACTAAAAAGATTAAAAGTATGGGGTGAGATCTCGGGATTTGTAATTAAAGATCAGGCGGCAAACGGAAAAGAGGCTTTGGATTTATTAAACCAAAACCCCTATGATCTTGTCTTGACTGATATAAGGATGCCTGTTATTGACGGTCTGCAGTTGCTCAGAGAGATAAAAAAGAACAATCTCTGCCCCTGTATCGTTATCTTAAGTGAATACAGTGAATTCAGCTATGCCAGGCAGGGTATCATCTTAGGGGCCTTTGACTATCTTGTAAAACCCCCGACGGAAGAAAGCATGTTTAAATTGTTTAAAAGGGTCAGGCCCTTTTTGGATTCCTTAAAGGGCAATGAGTTAAGCCTGCCCTTCCCTCCGGGTCATACGGAAGGGAAAAGCTCCGAATGGGCCTATCCTCTGGTCGAAGAAAAACAGATTATTAATTTATTTTTAAAAAAGGACGATTCGGCGGTCAAGCTTTTCCGGATTACTTTGGAAAATCTGTATACTGTCTTAACCGATAATATAATAGCAGCGGATATTATAGTGAAAAAGCTGTACCATAATATTATTACGTCTGTTTATGATAAATTCGCCTGGCTGGGCAATTTTATTGATATCCACTTTTTCGAATCCGTCGACTCCATAAATGAAGGAAGAAATGAAGAAAAACATGACGCCTTTATAGATTTCTACTGCCGAAAAATCGCCTTTCTCTTGAACCTTTTGCAAAGATTTCAACCGGACACCACAGACGACTCCATCAGAAATATCTGCGAGTATATATTGAACAATTCCGAAGAGGATTTAAAACTCAAGGTCATTGCCGAAAAGTTTTATCTTAACAATACTTATCTCAGCAATACTTTTGCCGCGAAAACCCATATCCATTTTAACAACTATGTTACTATGGTCAAAATGGCCAGAGCGAAATACCTGTTTCTTAATACGGAACTCAAAACCTATGAGGTTGCCTATCGGATAGGCTATCGGGATATCAATTATTTTTCCAAGCTGTTCAAAAAGAAGTATGGCAAAAGTCCGGGAGAATATCAAAGCACCGCTTATGATAATTATCAAATTTAAACCAATGATCCCGGATATCTTCTTCCTGTTTTGCTGTTTAGCCTCTAACCGGGTTTGTCCCATAATCGTAAATGTTTACGATCATGGGACAAGCTGCTTCTT
>DATMXV010000384.1:0-6073 GCA_035561335.1 Desulfitobacteriaceae bacterium | reverse complement strand
AAGAATGACTCTGGTTCTAAAATTTTTTTTCCACTGGTTCAATTTAAAAGCTTCGAGGAATATCCTCAAAGCCTTAATTTCAGGTTTGATAATTATTGGTGGATGTTTGTTTTATTACCCCGGATTTCCTAAAAGATGTTTTGCATGTGACACAGTTAAATCATAAATTATAGGAAAAGAACAATAATGTTGAAGTGAGGTTTTATGCAAGAAATCAATGTTACTAAAGTTCATATGCAATTGGTGCTTATAACACCCTTCAGGTTCTTGGTTTTAGTAGTTTTTATCATTCTGCTGGGTATTATTTTGCTTAATCCTGTTTAATATTCAGATAGTGTGGGATGGAGAAGAGGCAACCTTTTGGGCGGCACGTATTATTTCGGAGAGAATGCGGGTCCGGTCCTGGACGGCTTGTGATTGCCAATGGGTCATGATATGTCCACGCAGGGAGACAGCATATTTTGCGGGCAATCTGTTAAGGGCAAATGCCATTATGTCTGCCTGACACAATTCACAGGAACACGGAATTCCGGTAGTGCTGATATATTCCTGTAATATTTCTCTGACAACTGTTCTGGTATGGTTTTTCAATTCGTACATTTAAATTATTCCTCCTCGATACTTGCTCTTACAGTATATCTTAATGCTTTGTGTCTTTAAGAACAACTGCTTAAAGGAGGATTTTTAATTAATTTCCATTATTTTTATTATTATGTTTTTATTTTAATTTAAACTTGGCGGATAGGTTCTGCCAGAAATTTTTATTTTCATAACCTAAACGCCAGATGGCAATTCCCCTGATCCGGTATGTTTTAATAAAACCTAAACGTACTTTAGTGCTGATTTCGTTTTCAAACCACACAGTATGCTTATCTCGTCCTTGCCAGTAATGAAAATAAGGTTCAACTGCATGGTCTGACCAGAGTACCCGGCCCTGGGTTTCCTTGATTAAGGCAGGCATATCACGTAATGGAATCATCCTGGTTATCTGAGTAGACCAGTCATAACCATAAACCGGGATTCCTAATAAAATTTTATTTCTGGGGATAAAGTTTATAGCATAGTCAAGAGCTTGTGTCATCCAGGGCAGACTGGCAATGGGACCGGGCAAACCTCCTGAGTAATGTTCATCATAGGTCATGATAGTAATTGCATCACAGATCCGGCCAATTTCTGTGAAATCATATCCTTGGGCTTCCCACTTGGAACGTTTGGCCGGTACGGCAATCGTAAGCAATAAACCTTGATTATGCAGAACAGCGCCCAGGGAATTCAGAAAGGTTATGAAGTCAATTCTGCTGGAAGCATCTACCCCTTCAAAATCAATATGTACCCCAGCTGTATTTGGGGGTAATGATTCAAGAATATTTGCTATACAACGCTCTCTGAGAAAATCATTTCCTAAAACAGTTTTTAAGGGTTTGGCATCAAAGATTTGACCGGAGAAATTATGAAATAGGATCAAGGGCGCTATGCCTTGTTTAGAAGCTGTTTCTAAAGCCGGTTTATTAATGTGTCCTGTAAAGGACGCGTCAGAATTAAGACAAAAAGCAAAGTCTGCATACATATTAACAGCATATCCGGATTGTTCTAATGTTTCAACAGAACGCAGATCACCTGGAAAATCTTCAGCAATATAACCAAATGTCCATAAGCGTTTCTGCAGAAGATCTTGGGCCATTGGCAAATAATTAACAGAACTCAATTTTAATTCCTCCCTGAAAACTTAAGCTATATGATAAGATATGAAATTTTTGCTCATAATCTTACAGTCAATCAGGCAGAAACTAAATTTTTTTATATTAAATTATAATATTTAAAACAGTATGGGCTAAAATTCTGAAGTTTCGTTTGCGTCTTGATTAGCACTTTGATATACTGTATCTGTGCTTGTAAGACTTGGGCCCATAAAAATTGGAATCCATAATTCGAATCCTTATTCGGGTGGCACGGATGAAAATTGAAAGGATCCAAAGTGGACAAGGAACACCCATTAAGGAGGAATTATAATGGTCCAAGACAAAACTTTAACCTGCCGCGATTGTGGCCAAGAATTTATTTTTTCAGCAAGTGAGCAAGAATTTTATGCTGAAAAAGGATTCCAAAATGAACCCGGGCGCTGTCCGGCCTGCCGTCAAGCCCGTAAACAGGCGAGTGGCGGAAGAACTGGCTATGCCAGGCAACCGCGGCAAATGTACCCGGCAGTTTGTGCAAGCTGTGGGATCGAAACTGAGGTACCTTTCCAACCGTCTGGTGATAAACCGGTATATTGCCGTGATTGTTATCAGGCAACCCGCCGTTACTAGAACCGGAAAATACAAAGATCGCAGGATATTACCTGCGGTCTTTTTGCTTAAGAGGACAGATATATTGATTAATAATCAAGATTAATGATTCTGCTGCAGAAACTCCATAACTGTAGGTTCGGCACTATTGCACGTTCGCAAACGCTACATTTGCTATTCACTAAGGTGAATCAATATCGCCAGTTCATATGCACTGCATTTGCTGTTCACTTGTCTCTAAGGCTACACGCTAAAACCCTATAGTATTTCTGCATGTGAACCGTTAGCGTGCTTAACGCCTTAGAGCCTGCGCTCACGACGCAAATTCCGCTAAATATTTCACTGTGCGATATTGATTTACTTGCCGGTGACGGAGGGTGGGTAACGAAGAATCTGAATGCGATTATATTGGTGGAGAATTCCGCTTAATGCTCTCTCTGCAATAGTTGCTTGATACTTTTTGCAGGGGAATCAAGGTTTAACTCAGATAACATGTTAAACAACATGAGAAGTTTCACTTGTCAGCTCATAAAGTCCCTGGGTCCGCCAGTTTGACGGTAAACTCCAAATTTGAAATTGTTCAGGAGACTTTAACCAACTGTGCCAAAGACGTAAATTCTCTTCGAATTCCGGCAATGCCAGCCAGTGGATTTTTTTATCCCATTCTAAATGCTCCCCGTTCTGACCTTGCGCTTGACTTAGCAAATGGCTGATTTCCAAGACACTTGCTAATAAAATACTTTGACAAGCTTCCAACATCGGCCGTTCTAAAATCGGACATACTATCCTTATTTGACCATTACCCTGAAAATAATATAATTGACCCAGCTCGTTAACCCAACCTTCACCACGTTCTTTTGGTAACCAGGGCCAGTTCCACACCTTTCCCCAGATTGATGATAAGGCCCCTTCGCTGTTATTTAACCATAAGGAAAGCAAATCACGGTTACTCATATTTCCATTTCTTTCTAAAACCTCGAATGAATCAATAATACTCAAGATAGAATTGCAGAACTCGGTATTCAGATTGCCATAAGCGTCTACCCAGCCGGCCTTTAGCCATTGGGCAGCTTTTTTTTGATCTTTCTCCCATTTAGTTTTTATCATTAATTCAAATTTCTTGCCTTTGAGCTTAACCTCAGCGATTTCAAAGTTACTCCAAAAGAAAGCAATAGTTTGATGTTTAAATTCAACTCTTATCCGACAACTTCTTAAACCCTCAAAAAAAGCCTGTACCACCATTAGTTGTTGACGGGTAACCGGATTCAGGTTTTTACCCCAACTTTCCCAATCCGGCCTTTTTTCGGCAAAAGCTGAAGTACTTATAGGTCTCTGGTTATTTTTATCCGGAATCAGGTAGAGACTCGGACTTAGCTTTTTGCGCCAATACACAGCCCTTAAACTAAAATTCCCGCCAACTTTGTTTATCGTGTGCAGAAAGGCCGGTGAAAAGTCCGGGGCAATATAATAAATTATTGTTTTGGCCCCATTACTTAAACGATTAGCAAAAAGTATTCCTGCCAATAAAAAATTTTCTTCATGAATAACAGTAGTACACGCGATAATACCCGCTCTTAAGGCAGTTTCCCCTGCCATAAAATACGAAAACTTAGTAGGCAATTTCCACCTTTTTCTGTTTTCCTCTGAACACTCCTGCCAGTTCCGGGCTACAAAAATATCACGGTGACTTTCCAATACAGCATTCCAAGAAACACTCACTGTTATCCTCCCCTAGTTTCTTTCTCTTAAAATATTACGCCTTGTTAACCTCTAAAAAGAGCTTAAAAATCGATCTATTCTGAAAATACACCCTCCGGAAGATACCAGTGCACGTTCACCATCGCTGCAGAGCTACTCACTCAACTACGCAGCTAAAGTGCCAAACCTCTGGGTTAGTCTGCATGTCACACAGCTTTTTTGCTGTCACGCCACTTTGCCGTCCATGGCAGTGGCTAATCAAGACATCCTTGTCTTAGCCAGGGCAAAAGCTGCATCAGTCCATCACGACACTATCGCCATCCGTGGCGGTGTCTAATCAAAACCTCCGTGTTTTAGTCATGGACAAGTCCTTGGCACTTCTTAACGCTGCTCCGTTCTCGTTCGCTTACGCTCTTCCGCAAAAATGGTTCTCTTTACACTTGGATCTCCCTCCGTCTATCTATCCGGAAAATAATATTTCGGGTTATCTTGATATTCTGGGCCATTTTTTTAGGATCTCCATAGTATGTTTTAAAGGAATTGCCCTTCGTATATGTTCATCTCTTCCCGCTAATGTTTCAGCTAAAAAAAGAGCATTCCAAATACTCTCAGCACTGGTTTCAACCACTGCCCGATAAAATTCATCCAATTCCCAATCAGAAAATACATTTTCATCATAAAGAAAGGCATTACTGACTATTAGACAAAAGTCGCCGCTTCCTACCATGGAGATTGACCCTGTTCTTGCCTGGCCTAAAACAGCTCTTCTGGCCAATCCCGATAATTGCCAACGATCAAGCGGAGCATTTGTTACCCCGATTAAAATTAAAGAACCAGGTATAAAATCTTCTTCCATATCTATCTCTAAACTTTTGCCTACAGGTACTCCTTCAATTAATAAATCCCTAAGAAGTCCAAAATTGGCTAACGCCAACATCCCTAATGAATATATCTGACCATTTGCCCTTTTGACCATTCGCGACGAACTTCCAATTCCTCCCTTTAATTGAAAACAGGACATTCCAACTCCTGCTCCGATATTTCCCTGGCCAATAGGACCAATAGTTGCACATTGAATAGCCATTTGGGCATCAGATGAATGTACATGTCTGCCTCTGATATCGTTTAAATACGAGTCATCACACTCAAATACCACAAGATTAGGCGTCCGGTTATTAACACCTATTTCGGGATTTTGATTTAAAAGATATGTAAGCAGTCCATTGGCAACATTATTGACAGACAAAGTATTAGTCAGCATTATTGGTGAATTCAGCAACCCGGTTTCTTGAATAAATGGGACTCCTATAGATTTTCCATATCCATTAAACACTTCTATCCCGGCATAGCATGGCTGCCGGTATATATTTGCCGTACCCCGCGGCAGAATAGCCGTAACCCCTGTCCTTACAGGGCCCTTGCCTGGAATAAGCTTGCCATGACCCGAAAGAAGCGAAACATGACCAACCAGAACATTAGGTACATCTGAAATGTCATTATTAGGGCCAGGATCCATATCTCCCATCCAGATACCTAATTCCCTGGGTGTCTGACGCTTAATCAAAATAATCCCCCTGCAATAACCTTATGGTGTACTGCAGGGGGATATGCCTTGTAATTATTTAAATTTACAGTATATAACCTGCCTGTATAACCTACGCCTGTAGTTTTGTCTCCCACAAGCTATCAAAAAATACTGCTAAAACCAATTTCATCTCCCTAAACAAATCCCCTTCCCGGGAAACATACCAGCTTATAAAATGTTGTAACATCATTCCTTCCAGACTCTCAGCCAGAAAAGCTGAATCGAAAGAGCGGCTTATTTCACCATTTTTTTGTCCAAGATTAATTATGGCTTGAATACCATAATGTAAACCTAAATCATAGTCTGCCGCATCCCGGTTTTTAACTGTAACCCAGGCTATTTCATGATTATTAACCATAAAAGCAGCCCAATCCTGTAAAAAAGCATTTAATCTTTCACGTACCCCCAGATATGGCCTTTCCCTTACTGATATTAAGAGATTTTTAAAACCTTTTGTGGAAAATTCCATGACAACTGCTTCTTTGGATATAAAATAGTTGTAAAA